>JAACFN010000051.1 GCA_009937455.1 Verrucomicrobiaceae bacterium
GTGTAGGGGAGAATATCGGCAATGAAGGCGCGCACGCCTTGTTTGCTGATGGCAGCCGCTAAACTCACCTCATCTTCTGCTACTGGCGTAAATTGAAAATGGGACTCGGCGCTGATGCGCTCAAAACACGATCGTGCCTTGGCGTAAGAAATCTCTGAAACAAAAACAGTTTCCATGCCGCAAATATGTTCATGATGCGTCTAAAAAGCAATGTGGTGATGCGGATAAATAATTTATCATTTGCGACAGTAGTCTAATCTGCCTTATGGTGTTGTCACGTAAGCTGCCGACCATGAAGAAGGACAAACCAACTATTATGCTTCTGGCCATTCGCCAGGGTTATTTTTCCCGCGAGTTTCTCAGAGGTGTAATGGCAGCCCTATCAGATAAGAGTGGTTTTGATTTATGGGTAGCTCCACCGATACACGATGGTCAGCATTTGGAGGCCTGCTTGGCGAGTCAGAACGTCGTTGGTGTAATGACTCGAGGTGTTTCTCATGATCTCATCAATATACTTGAAAATCGCGACATTCCAGTGGTTTCGATACGGGGACCGGAGGATGAGGAGGAGCTTGTATTAAATGGCCCACACGTTGACGACAAAACCATCGGTGTGATTGCCGGTGGTGAGTTTGTCAGGTTGAATCTTCGTGAGTGGGGATTTGTGCACTGGCAGGGAGTCTCCTGGTCTGAAGCGCGGAAGCAGTCCTTGGAGGCCTTTGCTGCGACACTTGGGGTGAAGGTCAAAACCCTGTCACTCTCTGGCGATAAACGTCATGACTGGTCTGGGGTGTTGGAGATCTCTGGATGGCTTTCTGGTATTGCAAAGCCGTGCGGAATCCTGGGGTGTAACGACGAGGCTGGAGTAGGCGTGCTGCAGGCCTGTAAGCTTTCTGGTTTGAGTGTGCCTGATGAAGTGGCGGTGGTTGGTGTGGATAACGATCGTTTACTCTGTGAATCCAGTTCGCCTTCGCTGAGCAGTATTGATCTTCATACAGCTGATATTGGACGAGCAGCCGCGCATCAATTATTGAGGCTTTTAGGGGAGAAGGTAGCCGAACAATCAAAACACGTTGCTCCAGCAATGATGGTAATACGAGAATCTAGCCATGAGGTGGATCGCTACCTGCTCGTCTACCAGGCAGCGATCAATTATATTGCCAGCCGTGCTCTGGCAGGGGTGAGTGTGGCCAGTGTGGCGGATGCTTGCGGGATTTCCAAACGGGGGCTAGAGCGTGCCTTTGCCAAGCATGCCAAGGGCAGTCCTGCTGAGATTATCCGTGAGCAGAGGGTGGCGGGTATCCTGAGCTTACTTGGTAACCAATCATTGGGGCTCGCCAATATCGCGCAGCAATCAGGGTTTTCCGATGCATCAAGCCTGTCTAATTTCATCAAGCGTGCAACCGGTAAGACGCCAGGGGCGTTTCGTGATTAGGCGGTCTTGAGCTCATTCTTTGGCTTAAAGGGAGCCTCGAGCGTCTCAATGAGTGGGAAGATTTCGGAGAAGTCCTCAAGGGTATCGGAATCCTGTTTGCCAAACACGCCTTCTTCGATGAGCTGAAAAACCATAGCGCCAATATCACTGCATGATTTGACACCCCATTCTGTCATCATGGTGCTGGCCATGGGGCCAAACTCCTGAATAGCCAGATCACGGAATCCGATGAGTAGCTCGCTGGCTGCAACGTGGCGGTGCTTGCCGTCATTGCTTTCCATGACACGCCTGACGGTGAAGTCGAGGGCGTCTTTGAGAAAGTAATAAGCGCCAGAGTCGTAGCCTTGATGCTCAGAGCTAATCGCTTCTACAGCATCCGTGAACTGAGTAGGTTGCATACTAGTTATGCTTCACTATGTCCGTTTCGATGTCAAGTTTACCGTCTGAATCGGCGACGGTTGCTATATCGTGAACTTATTTTAATGAGTGTAGATAGCTGATCATGTCGACAAACTGTTGAAGCGAAAGCTCGTTGGCAAGTCCTGGGCCCATGATGCTGGAGGTTTGTTTCTCAATGCTTTTGACGTCTGCGGCATTCAGTTTGGCTGAGATGCCTGCAATGTTGTTAACAACGACTTCAGTGTCATTCTTGGAGATCAGCGTTCCCATGTGAGGGGTGCCGTCATTCATGGTGACGGTGACCCAGGAATCTGCGATGGTGGCATCGGGCTTGAGGATGGCCTCGGCGATTTGCTCTTTATTGAGAATTGAGCCAATGTGGTTGAAGTCAGGGCCTTTGATGGGGTCGTCAGGATTAATGTTGTGACAGGCTGCACAGGCAAGGCTGGCGAGGGCTTTTTTACCTGCCTTGGGGTTGCCTTTCATTTTGTCGAGTGCGACCATGACGTCTTCAATGGAGGTTTTGCCGACCTGGCCTTTATTACTTTTCTTTGCTGTTTTTGCTGGTGGGGCTTTGCCAATACCACTGAGGTTCATGCGGTGTTTGTCAGCGTTTGAGGCAAGAAATGCTTTTTGCGCAGCGTCCGCCTTGTCCCAATGAGCGCGGTAGACTTTCTCGATCTTATCGGACTCAGACCACTTGATGGCCTTGTAGTAGGGGCCATGGGTGTCGGGTCTGGTGAACCACCACCAGGAGCCGTCATAGGGTTCTTCCTTGTGATAGAGGCGTGCGAGAGCGGTGAGAATCTTGTTCTGTAGATTCTTGTCGTTGGAACTGCTCAGCTTGCTGATCAGTCCATCGACCGTTTTTGGATCATGCATCCGGCGCAGGGCCCAGAGTGCGCCATCCTGGCTGGGCCCATCGATTGCCGCGAGGCACTCGTCGATTGCATTGAGGCTAACCAGTGACTGCACAACAACATGGGGGAAAACAATGGCGGAGTTGGGGGTCGAGTGGGGCCCACCTTGGTGGCATTTAGGGCAACCGCAGTCACGGGAGCCGGGCTTGTGAGGGGTGGCGCTATTGTCGATGGTGATGACGGGAGGTGGCACGGCATTTTCAACCAGTAAACTGGCTGCTTCCACGGAGGGCGTGATCCGCCCCAGACCAACGGCAGCGGCTACTTGCACACGTGGGTTGTCATCCCCGAGCCCTTTCAGGAAGGGCTGCAGCGGAGTCTTTGCAACATAAGGCTTGCGATCGGTCATGGCACGCAGGGCGAATTCCCGCACGCTGGCATCGTTGCTCAGGTTGAAAAGGTCGTCCTTGGCATTTGCTCCCAGCAGCTGGGCGTAGGTGAAGATGGCAGCAACGCGTGACTCGGCACTGGCAGTGGTGTCTGCCGCAATGGCAAGCACGGCCGGGGCAATGCCGGCCTCGCGGTTGAGGATTTCCTGCTGGGTGTGCAGACGAATGGTGGCACTCGGGGACCTGAGAAGTGTTGCGAGGGCGTCATCAGCGAGTTCCTTGAACTTGGGCGCGGGAGTGTAGGCCCAGCCCTTGGGCACGATCCTGACAACGTGGCCTTTCTCAGCACTGCCTTTGAATCCTGCACCCGCCCAGGCGGAGAGGTAGAGACGTCCGGAGGCATCGCTGTCGATGTCGGTGAATTGAGTCAAGCCGATGTAGTCTTCTTGTGTCTGGGTAAAGGTGGCGCCATCAGGCTGAACGCGATGGATGAAGACTTGGCTGCGCCCCCAATCTCCCATCAGAGGAACATTGTTGTATTTCTCTGGCCAGCCCGGTTCCTGGAAAAACATGGCGCCAGTTCCGGAGCCGCCACCAAGATCAGCCAGTGCTGGGAGGATTTCGTCAGTGAAGTTTTTGAACAGCATGGGGTAGCCATATTTTGCTGTCTGAATGTTGTGAATGAAGCGGACATTCCAGCCACCGCCGTCGTTGGTGTTGCCGCGGGTGTAGATGTTCATCAGCGGGTCAACAGCGACATCGTAAATGTTGCGCAGGCCGTGGGTGTAGATCTCGAGCTCGGAGCCGTCAGGGCGAACGCGCACAATACCGCCACCGAGCATGGTGAGAACGGTGCCGTCGGAGCCTTTTGCCTCGTGCATGCCGTAGTCGCCGACGGCGATGTAGATCCAGCCGTCAATGGCCATGCGCATGCCGTTGGTGGTGTGGTCTGCACCACGGCTTTGGTTGTGCGTCTTGCAGCTAATATTTGAGACAAGTATCTTGGGCGGGCCATCAGCTTTGCCGTCTTTGTCCTTATCCTCGAGGACACCCAGGTGCATGGCGCCAAAGTTTTTTTCATCCTTCCAGATGGTGTAAATGACGTAGAGCTTGTCACCCACGGCAATGAGGCCACGTGGGTTGTCAAGGGTGGCAAAAATAGTGTGTTCGTCGGCAACGCCATCGTTATCAGTATCACGGAGACGCACAATTTTTCCTTTGCCCGGGCCTTTGCCGAGCGAGCCGCACATATCCACGCCGACAAAGACGTCACCATTTGGGTGGGCGCTGAGGCATGCTGGAGAGGGTGTGAGCCCAGGGCTGGTGAAGGTGGTTTGGCTTAGCTCGGGGGGGAGAGCCGATAGGCTAGTGACCGATAAGCTAATGGCGGCTAATAGAGAGCTGATTGAGCGAATTGAGCCGATGGAGTTTGAATGGGTGTGTGAATGGGTGTGGGTCATGGTGTGGGTTCCGTTGTGGGTCATGAGAAGTGATACGTTGTAGAGCTTATGATACGTTGTAGATGAAGAAATATTTCAGTGGTGATGGTCAGGGGCTTTTTCCGAGCAGGAGTGGCATTTGACCCAGCCAGCGCTGCCGTCCGTGTAATGTTCTTTTTTCCAGATGGGAACGGTGGATTTGATAGTGTCGATGATCGCTCGGCAAGCATCGAAAGCGGCGTCTCGGTGGGCCGCGGAAACGGCGATGCAGACGGCGATTTCACCGATTTTCAGGTAGCCGGTGCGGTGGACGCAGCGGGCAGCGATGATGTCGTGTTTGGTGATGATTTCCGAAAGTATACGTTGGCCTTCTTTTTCTGCAAGTGCTGGGAAGGCCTCATATTCGAGAGCGGTGACGTCTCGGCCCTGGTGGTGGTTGCGCACCCAACCCTCAAAGCTAGCAAAACCACCGGCAGCAGGATCTCGCACGGCATCACAAAGGGTCCGTGGGTCAATGGGCTGGTCGGTTAATTGAAACATGTTTCCAAATTCACTATTCACTATTCAACATTTCTCAGCCTCCTGCAACGGGCGGGATGAAGACGACTTCTTCATCGTCGCTGAGCGGATGGCTCCAGTCGGTAAAGTCGCCATTAACGGCAACCATCATTCCTTTGCGTTTCAGCGGCAGTTGATACTTGGCGCGGATTTCTTCAAATAGGCCGGCGGGTGTGACGGTGTCGGTTTGCAGGCTTTCGCTGTTGGTGCGGGTGAGTTCACGCAGTTGGGCGAAGTAGCTGACGGTAATATTTTTTACCGTGGTGCTTGAGTTGAGGCGGGCGCGGATTTCGATGAGATCGGCCTCGGTGTTGGTATTGGCGAGAGGCCAGAGACCGGGCGAGGGCAGTGCGTGGCCGTTAAGCTGGATTAAGACCGAACGCGGGCATTGTTTACTCTTATCGATGGCTGATTGCACGGCCTTGATGGAGGTGGGTTCCCAGATGGCACAGAGGGGTTCGGGCAGGCCGTCGCTCGCGCTGCTGAAGTAGGTGGCATCGTGGCTGCTGCTGCGGCTCCCGATGAGAATCTCGAGCTGATCTTTTTCCAGAAGGGGCAGGTCGCACGCCAGGATGAGCCAGGCTGAATCTGGGTCAGCTTTCTGGGCGGATGCGATGGCGCCGAGTGGGCCGATCGGGCCGAAGGCATCGGCGATGGTGTTTGGCTCTCCTGTGTCTTCGCAGGTGGAGATGAAAACTTCATCGCAAACAGATTTGAGCAATGCGGTGCCACGTTGTTTCTGGGTAAGGCCGTCACGCAGGATGAGTTCGGATTTATCCGAGCCCATGCGAGAGGATTTGCCTCCGATGAGTAGCAGCCCTTTCATGGATGTTATGGTGCGGCTTGGTAGTCGCCAGATTTGCCACCCGTTTTCTCTATCAGGCGGGTCTCGGTGATGCGAATGTCTTTGCTGATCGCCTTGCACATGTCGTAGATGGTGAGGGCAGCGCCTGATACCCCCGATAAGGCTTCCATTTCAATGCCGGTGCGGCCGGTGGTAATGCAGGTGCAGGTGATGGTGATCAGAGTGTCGGAACTTGGTTCGATGGTGAACTTGGCACTCTCTAAGGGCAGTGGGTGGCAGAAGGGAATGAGCTCGGAGGTTTTTTTAGCCGCCATGGTTCCTGCGATAATGGCGGTGTGGAAAACGGGGCCTTTTTTGCTTTGGATGTCGCCGTCCTCGAGCAGAGCCATGAGCTCAGGACCGACGTCGATGATGCTCTGAGCGGTGGCACTGCGGCGGGTGTTCTCCTTAGCGGAGACGTCCACCATACCGGGCTGGTTGTTTTGATCAATGTGGCTGAAGTCACTCATGCTATGCCCAAGGGTAGAAGCTGGCGGGTTCGTTGAGAAGCTCTTTTCCAGTAAGTTCACCAGGCAGCTGGGCAATACCGTCAGTAGCTGAGAGAGCGAGGAAGTTGCCGGAGTTAGATGCTGGCACGAGCTGGATACGGCCATTGTTGATCCGACAGGGAATAAGGCCGGTGAAGTGTGTGGGGCAGTGGAAGCCGCCGGTGGCGGGGAGTTGTTGTGGGGTGGGGCTGCGTCCGCTGAGGATTTCAATGAGGCTGGGAATGAGGTAGCGTGCGGCGCAGGCCATGACAGAGACAGGGTTGCCCGGGTGGGCAAAAATAAGGGGGGAGTTTGGTTTTTTCCAAAACGCCATGGGTTTGCCGGGGCGTTGGGCGATGCCGTGGAAGTGGGGGCTGCCGAGTAGCTCGCTGAGGACGGGGGCAACGTAGTCGTATTTGCCTTTCGAGATGCCGCCAGTAAAAATGATGATGTCATGAGCAGGAAGTGCCTCGGTGATTTTTTCTTTGAGGGCTTCCGGATCGTCGGCAATGTGGAGGCTAGCGACCGTGCCGAGCTTCATGCCGCTGATGAGTGCCTCTAGTGCGGTGGCGTGGCTGCGGCGAATTTGGTGGGGTAGCGGAGTTGCTTCGGGTGCCACAAGTTCGTCGCCAGTGGTGATGATGAGGATGCGGGGTAGAGCTGAGACACTAAGATCAGTAGCACCAACGGAGGCGGCAATGGCGAGTTCAGCGGCGTTGAGAACTTGGCCGCTACTCAGTAGGATTTCTCCTGCTGTGGTGTCACTACCTGCCGAGTGAATGTGCTGCTTAGCCTGTGGCTTGGCGTCGCTATACAGTCTGGCTGTATTTTCTGATAGGTCGATTTGTTCGATGGGAATCACACAATCACATCCCTGTGGCAGGACGCAGCCGGTCATGACTTCAATG
Source organism: Verrucomicrobiaceae bacterium (assembly GCA_009937455.1). Taxonomy (GTDB): domain Bacteria; phylum Verrucomicrobiota; class Verrucomicrobiia; order Verrucomicrobiales; family Akkermansiaceae; genus Oceaniferula. Next base: position 7,321 of record JAACFN010000051.1, read on the forward strand.
CAGCTGTCTGCATTCTCCAGAGTGAGCGCTGGTGTTCCGGCGGCTTGGGTGCCAGTGATCGGGAAGCGGGTATTGCCGCTGGCGAAGGAGGCGTGGGCGATGGCAATACCGTCCATCATAACGCGGTCAAAGGGAGGTAGGGCGCGGTCGGCAAGGATGTCCTCACGCAGGTAACGTCCCTGGGCCTTGGATAGGGGCACGATTTCAACAGCCGCCGTGGTGAGGTGTTGGCGGATGATGTTTTCGGCCTGGGTGACGGAAATGAGATTTTGCATGACGTGAGCTTTTGTAAGAAGAGATCAAATCACGAATGGTCTTTTTTGTCCAACCATGCCAGTCTTTGTACGTGAGCTTGCCCGTCGATCAAATGCAGCGACCACTCCGTGATCTGAGGATCTCGGTGACGGATCGTTGTAATTATCGCTGTCGCTACTGTATGCCGGCAGAGGTGTTTGACGAAGATTACCCATATCTGCCCAAGCCTGAGATTTTATCGCTTGAAGAGATTGCGCGGCTCACTGCGATTTTTTGTAGCCTCGGAGTGGAGAAACTTCGCCTGACTGGGGGTGAGCCGCTACTGCGACGTGGCTTAGTGGATCTGGTCAGTATGCTGGCTGACATTCCAGGCGAGCATGACCTTGCGATGACCACCAATGGTAGTGCGCTGGCTCGGTATGCCAAAAAACTCAGAGCGGCCGGTTTGCAGCGGGTGACGATTTCAATGGATGCGCTGAGCCCAGAAATCTTTGTGCGCATGAATGGCACTGGCGCATCTCCTGAGCGCGTCATTGAGGGGGTCGATGCGGCTCTTGAACATGGGCTTAAGGTGAAGATCAATAGTGTGATCCAGAAGGGGGTCAATGAAGATGAGATTGTTTCCCTGGCCGAATTTGGCCGCGACCGTGGCGTGACCATGCGCTTTATCGAATACATGGATACGGGAAATACCAATGGCTGGAAGTTGGGTGAGGTGGTGTCATACACGGAGATGCTTGAGCTGCTGCAGCAGCACTTCCCGCTGGAACCCATTCCGTGCAATTATGTCGGAGAAACGGCAAAGAGATTTGGCTACCAGGATCTCCCCGGTCAGGAAGTGGGTTTTATCAGCTCAGTGAGTAAGCCGTTTTGTGGCGATTGTAATCGGGCGAGGCTTTCCTCGGATGGTCAGTTGTTCACCTGCCTGTTCGCGTCACACGGGCACGATTTAAAAAAGCTGCTGCGTGATGGCGGCACTGACGGACAAATAACAGAAGTCATTCGCAGTGTCTGGGCTGCCAGGGATGATCGTTATTCTGAGTTGCGTAGCCAAATCGATGTTGCCCAGCCCAAGCCTGAGATGTCCTACCTGGGTGGATAGCAGGAAGTAATGAGTTTGAAGAAATTGCTTAATGAAGCATCCTGTAAATATGAATGTCACCTTGAAACACATCTTTATTTCCCCGGGCCATAATTATTATGGTCGGCATGGTAAGGGGGCAATGGATTACCCGATAGAGGAGGTGGAGCGGATCAACTGTGTGGCGGGGCGTGGGATTGAGGGGGATCGTTTTTTTGATTATAAGCCGGACTACAAGGGCCAGATTACTTTGTTTGATTGGGCGGTGTATGAGCGGGTGCGGGATGAGGTTGTCAAGGGCGAGCTCGATCCTAAGGCGTTTCGTCGTAATGTGGTCATGCAGGGTGTGGATCTCAACGAGCTGATTGATAAACGCTTCACTCTCGGAGGTCTGGAGCTGACTGGCTCATGTGAGTGTAGCCCGTGTTACTGGATGGATCAGGCTTGTGCTCC
>JAACFN010000052.1 GCA_009937455.1 Verrucomicrobiaceae bacterium
TGAAAAAGAAGCTTAATGACATCTTATCCAAGCATACTGGCAAAACTGTCAAACAAGTGGAAAACGATGCTGACCGTGATAATTACATGTCAGCAGAGGAATCCGCTAAATACGGTTTGGTGGACAAGGTCCTGCAAAGCCGCAAGGAGCTCCCAGCTGACGATGACGCAGATGACGCAAAAAAATGAGACATTAGGATCATTCTAGGTTAAGATACAGGCGTGTTATTGGTGTTCCTCACCATACACGCCTTTTCTTTTGTAAAGATTAGACAACCCAACAAACGAGTCTCCGACGTCTCACTAAAATCCTCTTATGGCCCGATCATCCAATATTACCATGTGTTCCTTCTGCGGCAAAAGTCACTCAGAAGTGAAAAAACTCATCGCAGGTCCTGCTGTCTACATATGTGATGAATGCATTCAAGTTTGCTCATCTATTTTAGAGAAAGAGCTCGGCGAAAATAAAAGCACCGTTGCTGAAACCCATATCTCCAAAGGTGAAGTCCCCACTCCTGAGGAACTTTCTGAGAAGCTCAATGAATTTGTCATAGGTCAGGAACGCGCCAAGAAAGTCCTCTCCGTCGCTGTCTACAATCACTACATGCGCCTTCGTCAAAACAACGCCGATACCTCCTCTGAGTTTACCGACGTCGACATTGAGAAATCCAACATCCTTATGTTGGGGCCGACGGGATCCGGTAAGACCTTATTAGCACGAACCCTTGCCAAGGTTTTAGATGTCCCCTTCACCATCGTTGATGCCACAACGCTCACCGAAGCTGGTTATGTCGGAGACGATGTGGAAAACATTATTCTGAGATTACTACAAGCTGCCGACTTCGATGTGGAGCGCGCTGAGCGTGGTATTATTTATGTCGATGAGATTGATAAGATTGGACGCACTACTCAAAATGTTTCCATTACCCGTGACGTGTCAGGTGAAGGAGTCCAGCAAGCCCTGCTCAAGATCCTTGAGGGTGCCGTGTGTAACGTTCCACCACAAGGTGGCCGCAAGCACCCACAGCAAGAATACATCCAGGTGAACACCGAGCGTATTCTATTTATCTGTGGTGGAGCTTTTGTAGGCATCAGCGACATGATCAGTCGCCGCCTAGGCAAGCATGTCCTTGGTTTCCATGAAGGCAAAGAGGCGGAGGGCGAGGAGAACCCTGAGTCTATCGATCTCTTTGCCAAGGCTGAGCCTGAGGATCTGCTGCATTTTGGTCTCATCCCAGAATTCATTGGCCGCCTGCCCATCATTTCTTCCCTACGTGAACTCACCACCGATGAGCTCATCGAGGTACTTACCCAGCCTAAAAACGCGCTCATCAAGCAATACTCAAAACTCCTGGCCATGAGCGGTGTGAAACTCAAGGTAACGAAAGATGGTCTTGCCGCTCTTGCTGAAGAAGCACTTCGCCGAGGTACTGGTGCACGAGCACTCCGCGCTATCTTTGAGAAAATCATGCTCGACGTCATGTATGAGGTGCCAGGTAGAGACGATATTGTTTCCGTCACCATTAACCGCTCAGTCGTCGAAGGCAAAAAACCGCCTATTCTTCGCAAAAAACGTGCGGACGCAGCCTGATTTCTGAGTTAATCGGTTCAACTTTCTCGGCTGAATCAATCTGGTAAATACCAGACATCCTGCTTGCATGGTAGATCCTCAGTGTCTAAGTATCCGGCATGAGTTCAGCTACAGCAAGTAATCACCTCGACCAGTTAAAGCAATACACCACCGTCGTCGCCGACACCGGAGATTTTGCCTCAATGGAGGAATATAAACCTCAGGACGCCACCACCAACCCGTCTCTCATCCTCCAGGCTGCCGCCAAGCCAGAGTATAAGCACCTCGTCGAGCAGGCCGTTAACGAGCATTCTAGCTCAGAACTCACTGGATCCGCACTGATCGAGAGCATCATTGACCGCATCCTAATCCTTTTCGGACTAGAAATCCTCAAGATCGTCCCAGGTCGAGTATCTACTGAAGTTGATGCACGCCTCTCTTTTGACACTGAAAGCACCGTCACCAAAGCACGCCACCTCATCGCACTCTATGAGGCAGAAGGCATCAGCCGTGACCGCATCCTCATTAAAATCGCCTCCACTTGGGAAGGCATTCGTGCAGCAGAGCAACTCGAAAAAGACGGCATTCACTGTAACCTCACACTGCTCTTTGCCTTTGCTCAAGCCGTTGCCTGCGCAGAAGCAGGAGTTCAGTTGATCTCACCGTTTGTGGGTAGAATCTATGACTGGTATAAAAAAGACACCGGTATCGACTACCAAGGTGCTGATGATCCGGGTGTTCTTTCCGTCCAGAAAATCTACAACTACTATAAGAAGTTTGGCTACCGCACCGAAGTCATGGGTGCATCCTTCCGCAATTGCGGTCAAATAACCGAGCTGGCTGGCAGCGACCTGCTCACCATCAGCCCTGGACTACTTGAAGAGCTTCAGAATACACCCGGAGAGCTGACCCAGAAACTCACTGACGAAAATGCTCAGGCCTCAGATCTTGAGAAAATCCACCTCGATGAGAAGGATTTCCGCTTCTTGTTCAATGAGGATGCTATGGCTACTGAGAAAACGGCAGAAGGAATCCGCAACTTCTCCGCAGATATCGTAAAACTTGAAGATTTGATCAAAGGCATGATCTAAAAAACGAGGTTTTAACCCTTAAGGAGCCTTTTTAAATACTTAAGATAGCTTAAATGTGTCATTTTTGACCATTTTAGGGCTGTTTTTGTTTTACATTAATTGTGGTTTAGCCTATTTTGCGTGCGAAATAACTATTTTCGCATGAGTAAAAATCAATTAGACGGTGCCCAGGCACTCATCAAGACCCTCGACGATCTCGGGATCGAATATATTTTCGGATACTCCGGTGGCGCTGCCATCCCTATTTTTGACGCCCTCGTCACGGTAAAGACCAACATCAAGTTTGTTCTCGCCCGTCACGAGCAGGGCTGCTGTCACATGGCAGATGGTTACGCCCGTGCCACAGGTAAGCCTGCGGTTGTATTAGTTACGTCAGGCCCTGGTGCTGGTAACACCATCACCGGCATCATGACCGCACAGATGGACTCTGTTCCCATGATCATCATCTGTGGCCAGCAGGTTACATGGATGCTAGGCAAGGACGCATTCCAAGAGGCTGACATTTTTGGTATCACTATACCCGTAGTAAAACATAACTATCTGGTTAAAGAAACCGACTCTATCCCTCGTGTTATCCGTGAGGCACACCATATCGCTACGACTGGCCGTCCAGGACCTGTGCTAGTAGATGTTCCCAAGGACATTAGCTCCGCTGATTTCAACGGTGACATGGATCCAGAGCTCGACCTGCCCGGCTACAAGCCTGAGACGTCTTACACTGTTGACTCCGATAAGATAGACGAAGCGCTGCAACTCATTCACAAAGCCCAGCGGCCATTAGTTCTTGCAGGACACGGAATCATGATCTCCGGAGCAGACGCTGAGCTTATGGAGCTTGCTGAAACATTGCGTTGCCCTGTGACATCGACACTCTTAGGTAAAGGCGTCTTCCCCGAGGAACACGAACTAGCTCTCGGCATGCTCGGTATGCATGGCACCGCCTATGCAAACAAAGCAGTCTGTGATTGTGACTTGCTCATCAACATCGGCTCACGTTTTGATGACCGTATCATCGGCCAGGCTGACAAGTTTTGTAAGGACGCCAAGATCATCCACATCGACATCGACCCCTCAGAGATGAACAAAATGGTTTGCCCCGATATTGAAATCGTTGGTGACGCCAAGACCACTTTAACTGAAATCAACAAGCGCATCTCAGGCCTCGATACCGAGCCGTGGCTTAATAAAATTGAGGGGTGGAAGAAAAAATACCCCCTCTCCTACCGCAAGCAAGGTGGCCTGAGAATGCAGCAGGTTATCGACGAGCTCTACCAAGTTGCTGGAGGAGACGCCATCGTCTCCACTGATGTGGGCCAACACCAGATGTGGGCCGCTCAATTTTACAAGACCAACGCCTCCTGGAAATGGCTATCCTCCGGTGGTGCTGGAACGATGGGCTTCGGCTTCCCTGCAGCTATTGGTGCCGCCTTTGCCTGCCCGGATCAAACCGTCATCTCCATCTCTGGCGACGGAGGCTTCCAGATGACCTTGTTTGAGCTGGCCACCGCGGCCCTGCACAAGCTGCCCGTTAAGATTGTTGTTCTCAACAACCACTACCTCGGCATGGTTCGACAGTGGCAAGAGCTCTTCTTCGACGACCGTGAATCAGGTGTCGATCTAGAAGGTAATCCGGACTTCTGCAAACTTGCAGCAGCTTACGGAATCCCCTCCTTTAACATCAAGCGCCCTGCAGACGTTAGACGTCAGCTCGAAAAAGCTTTTGAAATCACAGACGGTCCCGTGCTCATCCATGCTGAGTGTGTTAAGACCGACAACGTATTCCCCATGATCCCAGCTGGCGCAGCCCTCGAGGACATGCTCACCGAACCGCCTAAAGGCAAGCTGGCCAAACCCACAGGTTCCACCTAGAAACCGACAGGTTCACCTAAAAACCCGGATATTTCACACACCATGAACTCCAGAGGCTAACTAGTCTCAATGTCAAAGATCCCCACTTTACCAACCAACACATTTATTTCCTATGTCTATTGTAACCACTGACAATCCACCTGAATCTATCACTGGCACTCCTCAGGCGCCTCCAGTGCACACACTCTCCGTTTTTGTGAACAACAAAGCCGGTGTGCTGATGCGCATCTGTCAGGTATTCGCACGTAGAGGCTATAACATTGATTCCCTCGTTGTATCACATGGGCGTGACGAACACTTTTCACGTATGACCATTGGCATCAGTGGTGACCCTGCTGGACTTGAGCAAATTATTTTGCAGGTGACCAAGCTCATCGACGTCATTCACTGTATCGAGCACACCAGTTCAGACTCCGTCACCAAGGAGCTGTTGTTGGTCAAATTCATTGTCGCCAAAAAAGATCGCACCGAAGCACTGCAAATCATCGACCACTACGGCGGAAAAACCATCGACCTCACCCCGACCTCAATGATCGCCATGCTCAATGGCGATACGACCAAGATCGATGCCGCCCTCACTATGTTCTCACAGTTTGAGGTGATTGAAACCGTGCGCACCGGTAAGGTCGTCATGGCTCGTGGCGAGCTGGCCACCTAAGCTCGTTAGGCGCTTTCAACAGGCGCGGGACAAACAAAGTATTTTTTTCCAACAAAAGAGGCGCCCCGATTGAGGCGCCTCTTTTTTTAGAGTCTTTGATCTGAATATAGCAGCTCAGTCGGCTACCAATGTAGCCTACTTCAAAGGCGTGAATTTGATTCCTTTAAGCGCTGCAGACTGGGTGTCACCATCAATGCATGAAGCCCCAACCTTATAACGACCAGCCTTAGGGAAGTTAATCCAGCCAATGCGGTAGTCATGAAACACACTGGAAGCATTTTGCTGATTTTGAATAGCCTCACCACCCTCGACAGCCACTTTCCAGACAAGTCGTCCTTTACCTGTATAGTTTAAGGCTACCTTATAGTCACCGGGGACTAGCACGTCCACCTCCCAGGTAGCTGCACCACCCGGCTGCCAATTACAGGCCTGATTGACATGCTTCCATTCGCCGAACTTTTCCATCCAGCGGTTACGTTTAAGCTCAGCACCACTGACCTCTGAGAACTCGGCAAGAATTTCCGTATCAACAACGGGGTCAATAGCGAAGCATGGATCGACATCAGGCTCGCCTTCTAGCTCAACCTCGATGACTGAGACCAACTTATCCGGTGCGCGTACCGGCAGAGCAAATACGCTCCAACCAGAAACATTTTTATGATCGATATCCACAGAAGTCTCTTTGCCTGTGAGTAACTTGGCTGATTTGATTTTGTTTTTAAGGCCAGGGAGATGTAGCTCACCGCCCGTTGGCCATTCAAAGACCGCCAGATGAAGCTTATTACCTCTCGTGGTCACATCGCCCCATGGCAATCCGTGATGCCATGGTGAAGGCCCAGCACCGTAGACCACCTGTGGGTAGCGGCGGATCCACTCACCTGAGCCACGTAAGGCATCTGCAGCGCGCTGTGGCACGGAACCATCACCGCGAGGCCCAATGTTGAGCATATAAGTGCCTCCACGACCAACACAGGAAACCAGCAGTCCGAGGATCTGCTTAGGAGTTTTCCAGTTCTCGTCATACCAGGCATAAGCCCATGAGTCATTGGTGGTATCTACTGATTCCCACAAACCCTCAACGTTATGATGAGGCACCTCCATATCACCTAAGGACTGGTAATCACCAAGGCCATGGCCGGCTCGGCCTGAGACAAGTGCATTAGGCTGATTTTTACGGACTACACTGATGAGTTCCTCCACGTATTTTTTAGGCATGTTGCCAGGAGTATCGAACCAGACGATTTCAATGGGACCATACTCGCTGGTGATTTCCTTCACCTGAGGCAGGCACTTCTTTTGATAGTAGTCATCAAAGGTAGCAGGATTGCCCTCTGCATCTACCTCGGGTCCTTTACCACCACCGGGAAAGGTCCAGTCCTGATTGTGAGAATAGTAAAAGCCGAAGCCGATACCGACTTCCTTACAGGCCGCTGCTAGGTCTTTCATCGGGTCACGCCCGTATGGCGTAGCGTCCACTACGTTGAACTTATTTGACTTGGAGTGATACATCGCAAAGCCATCATGGTGCTTGCTGGTGATAATGATGTATTTCATGCCCGCATCCTTCGCAAGCTGAGCAACCGCCATGGCGTCAAAATTGACGGGGTTGAATTCCTTAGCAAGATTCCGGTATTCGGGGATGGGTATTCCAGCCATGTTACTATTCATGATCCACTCGCCAATGCCGTAGTAGGTCTTGCCCTTTACCTTATTGCCAAGATTGGAGTATAAACCCCAGTGGATGAACATCGCATAGTTACCATCATCAAAAAGCTGGCCTCGCTTAGCATCAGCAGCCCTGAGCTTTACAACTGAGTCACCCCAGAGCTCATCCATTTTCTCTGACTTACCGGCCACCTTAGCAGCTTTATCGGCAACATCGGCGGCCAAGCATGGGCCACTCATGAGCGCCAGTGCGCACATCGCAGCAACAGGCTTCATATTAAATATATTAGTATTCATGTATAATTGGGAATTCCGTAGATTCTGATAATTCGGCAAGATATGTCAAGACGCGCTTACTTACGATGACGCGAAAAACAACTTTCATCAGCTTTTGTAGGCAGCTCACTTTTCCACTGGCTGAGCTTCTGCTTTAGGCTGGCCACAGTATCAACTTGCGTGTCCTTCAGATCGTTTTGCTCATAGGGATCTGCCGCGATATCATAGAGCTCACAGTAGCTACCCTCTTTATTGGTCACCAGCTTCCACTGCTGATCGACAATGACATAGCCCACCCAGTGATCTGGCTTCTTGCCTTCAGCTGGCCATGGAGCATTAATTTTCCAGAAGAGTGGTTTTTGACGTTTGGTCTTTGCCTTGCCCATCAGCACATCCAGCTGATTGAGCCCGTCTGGCTGATAGCCCTTGGGTAGCTCAGCACCGGCAATCGCACAGAAAGTCGGCAGTAAATCCACGGCGGAAATCAGCGACGTCTCATCGATTTCCCCAACCGCCACCTTGCCTGGCCATCTGACCAGAAACGGCACACCGATACCGCCTTCGAATAATGCTCCCTTATAACCCTTGCGCCCTCCGGTGACACCTTTGGCTGCGTTAATACCGTAGCCAGAACCTGTCGCCGTATCATGAAACAGCGCCAGCTTGCCGGGCTGACTTGCTCTTGCCGGGCCATTGTCCGATGAAAAAATAACTAGTGTATTGTCAGCAATACCTAGCTCATCGAGCTTATCGAGCACCTCGCCAATGCGATCATCCGCGTGGGAAAGCACGGAAGCGTAGATATTATCCTCTTCTGGAAGATCCTTAAAGCGCCAGCGGTATTTTGGCACGGTGTGGAACGGTGTGTGAGGCTCGTGCATCCATAGATTGATGAAAAACGGCTTCTCGGCAGCATGGCTTTTTTCAATGAATGCCACCGCATTATCCGCGTCCTCGTGCACCGGCATTTGCTCACCTGCACAATTAAAAGCACCATACTCGTCATAGCCATACGCACTAGGCAAAGGCGAATCTGGAATCATGTTGTTGGCGAGGTGCCATTTACCAAAGTGAGCCGTGGCATAACCTGCCCCTTGCAGCATGCGTGGCAGCAAGGGAGCTTTGGGGTTAAGCCAGTCTGGCATGCCACGATTTGCATTATCATCGGGCCAGGCAAAGTGGCCGTCGATTTTATGCCTGGCTGGGAAATGCCCCGTCATCACTGCCGCGCGGCTAGGTGAGCAGACACCACTGGCCACCGTGAAGCGCTGGAAATCAGTGCCCTCCTTGGCGATTCGGTCGATATTTGGAGTCTTGATATAAGGGTGTCCATGGCAGCTGAGATCCCCCCATCCCCAATCGTCCGTGAAGATGAATAGGATATTAGGTTTAGTCTGAGCCGTAATAGCTGATGTAAGGCAGAGTAGTAAGAATAAGTATTTCATCATAAAGTAGGCAAAGCGGTTAATACGAAAACATCGATGAGGCTCGCAGCCTAAACACGCTCAATTCACATGGGTTCTTATGGATTCACAGGTCAAAAACAATAAGAAACACCAGAATCACCATCATCATACGAAGGCACCGAGCTGCGTTTTTCAAAATAAGTAACCATCAGCATTGAGAGATTTGGGGCCTTCATTCAAGCTCACATGAAACACATCCCAATACACAGCCTGTTAAGGCATATACGGGGCATGTTCGGGGCATATTGCCAAATGGCTATTGCTTGATCTCCACTGGAGAAGTTCTAATGAGAGATGAATTTGATGCTCGGGGCCTTGCGCCCCTTGATCGGGGAAGGCCGGATAAAGACGATTTCTCGGCCGTTTGGTTGAGCAAAAAGCCGGGTGCCAAAAATCGTCTCACCCTCTGGATCTCTCATAATACAGGGTATGAACCCCCCTTTCTCGTCTACATTACTTTGCATCACAATATCGCCATCAACATCTACCTGCTGAGTCTCCCCAGCAAA
>JAACFN010000232.1 GCA_009937455.1 Verrucomicrobiaceae bacterium
GCTGCTGCTTTGGCGAATACTTCGCTGTTGATTTCTTCATCAAAATCGATGACTTCAACCTTGGGGTCAGCGTGCTGGTGGATGGCTGCAAAGAGTGCCTGGTCGGCTATGGGGTCGTAAAAGGCCTGTCCCTCTGCGGAGATGATGCTGACGGTTTTGAGTGGGTTGAGGATGGCCGTAGGCGCCGGGTTGGCATTGGCTTTTTCAGTGATTATTTTTCCCAACTCAGCACATTCCTCGGGGTTGGTGCGCATGAGGGTGACTTGTGGGTTATGGATGTAGAATAAGCGGTCGGCAAATTGCTCGGGTACGGTGTCACGCTCGCCGAAGTTAGCCATATCGAGACATCCTGGGGAGATGACAGCGGGGACCTTGGCCTTGCTCATAGCATCCATGCGGGTTGGGCCCGCGCTGAGGGTGGCGCCGGTGAGCTCGTCGGCCCACTCGGTGGTGGTGATGTCCAATACGCCAGCTACCATGCCGCTTTCGATGAGCGACTCCATGGTTTTTCCGCCGGTGCCAGTGGCGTGAAAAATAAGGACTTCGTAGCCAGCGTCTTCGAGCACTTTAGCTGCGATGTTAATACAGTCGGTGGTGTTGCCGAACATGCTAGCGACGATGATGGGCTTGCACTCCTCCTCCGCGTCCTTGTCGATTGGCGAGGACACCGTCGTCCGCTCGGGCTTGCACTCCTCCTCCTCGTCCTTGTCGATTGGCGAGGACACCGTCGTCCGCTGGGGCTTGCTGCTGGGGAAGTTGACTTCTGTTTCCACCATGCCGCAGATGGCGCCTGCCGCGCGGCTGAAGATGACTTTTGAAATGGAGTTGAGGCCAGCAACATCAACGATGGATGGCATCATGGTGATGTCTTTAGTGCCTAAGTAGTGTGCGGTGTTGCCACTGGCGAGGGTGGAGACCATCAGCTTAGGAAAGCCAATAGGAAGTGCCCGCATAGCAGCTGTGCCGAGGGCTGTGCCACCGCCGCCGCCAAGTGAGATGACGCCATCTATTTTTTTATCCGCTACGAGTTGGGCAAGTAGAACGGGTGCCGCTTTGGACATGGCGACCACACATTGACCACGGTCTTGTTGGTCGATTAGTGGTTGTAGATCAAGGCCAGCTGCCTTGGCTACTTGGAAGCGTGTGATGTCAGGCGTGACTTGCGGGTCTGTGCCGGTGCCTAGGTCGATGAGCACAGGTGTGTGCCCACGCTTGTGGATAAGGTCTGCGACAAAGGCGTGCTCGTGGCCTTTGGAGTCGAGGGTGCCGATCACTGCAATGGTCGCCATGGGTAGCTTGGTGAGTGCTGTGAGCGGTTCTTCGACAGCCATGCGCTCGAGGCTGGATGCGCCGACAAAGCCAACAGCATCGGTGTGCTCGTTCACATAGGCGGCGTCTTCGGGCTTGAGAATAGGTCCGCCGTGGCTGAGCACCATGACGTCTTTATTGACGGAGTGGGCAGCCTCACAAATAGACTGAGTAGCGGAGACGGCATCATCCATTCCTACGGTAGCGTCTGTAACTCCAATGGAGCCACCTACCGTGCAGCCGACGTGGGCAATGATGACATCGGCCCCTGCCTCTGCCATGTTCTTGGCTTCGTCGGCAGTGACCACGTAAGGCATGGTGAACATGCCCATCTTGTGCGCGAGTGCGATCATATCGACTTCCTTCTGTACGCCCATGCCGGTTTCTTCGAGCGTTTGGCGATAGTGGCCGTCAACAATGGTGTGGGTGGGGAAGTTGTTCACGCCACTGAAACCCATGTCCTTGACCTGGCCGAGGAAGTGCCACATGCGCCGTCTCGGGTCGGTGGCGTGCACACCACAAATCACAGGGATTTCTTCAACGACGGGAAGGACTTCGAATTCACCGATTTCCATAGCAATGGCATTGGCGTCACCATAGGACATGAGGCCCGCTGTGGATCCAGCACCCGCCATGCGGAAGCGCCCTGAGTTGTAGATGATGATGAGGTCAGCACCTCCTTTTTCGATGAATTTAGCGCTGATACCAGTGCCTGCTCCGGCGGCGATGATGGACTCTCCTTTAGAGAGTGTGTCGCGAAGCCGCTCGATCATTTCGTTACGTGTGTAGGGGTTTCCTACTCCTGTCCATGGGTTGGGCATATTGATTTATTGTGTTTCCGCCATTATGATTACGCTGATAGAATATGATTGCAATAAAGATCAAACCACCACTACATATCACAGATGCACATTTGTGAGAGGTGTGTGCTATATTGTCATTGTGTCAGAGAAAGCATCTAAAGTCAGTGGAAAGATACGTCACAACATCCGTGACCTTTCTGAAGATGTGCACTGTCTTGGTGATAATACCGAGGTAAAGGTGGTGATGGTGGATGACTCCGATCAGCGTGATTGGCTTGCAGCTGCCTGTATCTGCCCTCTGCTTGCCCAGCATCAGATTGCGCATACTGGAATCATGTCAGCGGAGTCTGGTTTGGAGGTGATTCGCACGGATCAATCAGGCTCTTATTTTATGGCCTGTATTGATGGTGAGGGTGAGGTTCTATTTAATGGCGGGTGGAGAAAATTGAGACCAGGTCATGCATGTTTGTTACCACCCTTTGTGCAAAATGCGCTTCGATCCGTACCAGGAAAGTCATGGAGCTTTGTGTGGGTGCGGTATGTGGAATCGAGGGACGTGGTTCCGATCGCAACTTCTCGATCTCCAGTTCAGGGTAAGTTTAATGATGTCTCTCTGAAGGCCGCGGTCGAGGGCTTGTATGCAGAGTGTCAGTCATCAAATACCCCATCTGCCTTGAGCCAATGGACGGAATTGATTCACCAATACGTTTTGAAGTTTGCCCAGCCTGAGCATAGTGATGACCGCTTGTGGAAATTGTGGACCAAGATAGAACAACATTTAGAATATCCATGGACATTAGCAGAATTGGCGGATGCGGCCTTTATGAGTCCCGAGCATCTTCGCCGTTTATGTAAAAAAGAACTAGGGCGAAGTCCCATTCAGCATCTGACCTTTCTGCGGATGAAGCATGCCAGGCATCTTCTGGCAACTACGGAGGATAAGGTGGAGGTGATTGCGCGCGCTGTCGGTTATGAGAGCCCTTTTACTTTCTCAAATACTTTTAAAAAGTGGGTTGGCTGGCGGCCCTCGGAGCTAAGGTGATGATCGCAGCGCTCCCTGTGGGGAGCTCCGCAGTTGAGCTTAGTCGCTTGCGCCGACAAGGTCGGTGGCTGCGTGGCAGTTGAGGTTTAAGTTGGGAGCCGCTGGGCTGCTGTTCTTGTTTGGTTAACCAGACCACCTGCGGCAAGCGTTTTAGTCATCGGCATTGCCGTAGGTGGTTTTTTATAAATTACGCGCGATTGCCCTGCCTAACCATGATTATCAACCCTTGTTAGTAGTTAAGGTATCTAACATAAGAAAAATGAG
>JAACFN010000233.1 GCA_009937455.1 Verrucomicrobiaceae bacterium
GAAGGGGAGGCTATGGTCACCCCTCTCCAAGCATGTGGTATTTTTCCAGGAATGGTGATTAGTATGGTGGATGTTGGCGAAGAGACCGGTCAGCTGCCAGAGATGATGCTTAAAATTGCCAATGTTTATGATGATGAAGTCGATAATGCTGTGTCAGCGTTGACTGCCGTGATTGAGCCGATCATGATTGTATTTCTAGCGGTTATTGTTGGCGCAATCGTGATGGCTATTTTCCTTCCTCTCATCAAGATGATGCAGAGCTTTGGTTAAGCTTGGCGGTCATTGTATTGTCAAAAAGTCCTTCACAAATAAACAGAAACTATATTTGTATGCGCAAACCAACTGGGTTATACTAGCAAGCAACTTAATATCAACAAGTCATGACCAAAACTCAGCAACGGCATCGGAATATGATGCAGCCCGCTTTCACGCTAATGGAGATACTTACAGTGATCGCCATCATTGCCGTGCTAGCAAGTCTGACCTTCGGAGGCATGAGTTATTACGACCAAAAGATGAAATTTTCCAGAACGGAGGTTCTAATCGCGAGCATTGAGCGGGCGCTGGAGGATTATAAGAGTGATAATGGTAGCTACCCGTCAGGCAATATAGGAGATTGCTACTTTAAACCCCGAGTTGAAGGGCAAGCAACGCAATGTCAGCGAGTCCGAGCCTTATCTTATCGTTGATGCATGGGGCAAGGTTCTGCGGTACAGGCATAATAAAAATGATATGGCGAATCCGAAACAAGATTATGATCTCATATCACTCGGCCCAAATGGTGTGGGCGACTATGGTTCAACGACAGAGTGGGCCAAAGCTGACGACATCAAAAACTGGTAAGTTCCAGTAGGCTTTATTTTAAAAGATGTCCACTGCGGCACAGCTGCGTGTAAGTGCCTTTAACTTCATGCCCTTGGCATGCATTGATCTTTACATCGTCTGGTCGTGCCCTTAGGACAGTTCTCTACCCAATTTAATTTTATGTCAGAAGAACCCCTCCCATCGGAAGCCGCCAACGAGCAGCCGAGCCCCAAACCCACCGCTCAGCCTGCCGCTCAACCCGCCGATCAACCCACCAAGCAGGCAAACAAAAGCTCAGAGCAAAAAACTGATCATGCCGACAGTAAGCAAGCTGAGGCAAGTGAGGGCATCTCAGAGCAGCGTCAGCCCATTAAACGCAACGTTCGCGGCTCGAAAAAAACCGCTGCAAAAAAAGAGGGCAAGTCAGAGGCTAAGAAAGATAAGCGCGAAGAAAACAGTGCTGAAGAAGGCAAGCCATCAACAAAAAGTAAGCCATCTCAGTCAAACGGTCGCGAGCGTGAACGTGGCCGTGGACGTGGCCGCCAGGGGAAGGCACAGGCCGATGAGCCAAAGGTAGAACTGGATGATAAAAAAGTGGCCAAGCGCGCTTGGAAAATTTTTCTAGGTGAAGTGGGCGAAGAGGGCCTTGCACTGATCGCGGATAAAGATGCGCGTGAGATGGCTCGTCGCAGCTTGAGAGTTGCCGAGATTTACTCGCGAGAGGAAGCGGCACTTTACAAAAAAGCCAAATAAGCAACTTGTCGTTTACTGCCGTGACGTGCTCACAGTGGAGGTGACTTCTTCAGTGAGCTACACTATCAATTTCCTGTTGCGTTAAATCTCGGTATTGACCAGGAGTGAGGCTTTCATCCAGCTGGATAGCGCCCATGCTGAGGCGGTGCAGGGAGGTGATGCGATTGCCGACCGCGTGGAACATGCGTTTAATTTGGTGGTAGCGGCCTTCATAAATGGTGATTTGGGCGCACTGGGCTGATAAGATCTGCAATTCGGCAGGTTGGGTGGTTAGGTCCTCATAGGCAAAATAGATGCCCTGCTGAAAACGCATAGCCGTCTCTGTGCTGATAGGCTCAGCGGTGGTGAGCTCATATACCTTAGGAAAGCCTTCCTTGGGCTCGGTCAACCGGCGTGACCACTTACCGTCGTTGGTGAGAATGAGCAGCCCCGTACTAGCGCGGTCAAGCCGACCTGCGATATGCAGTGTTTCAGGCACATCGATGAGCTCCATGACGGTAGGGTGCTCATTATCAACGGTCGCACTGAGATACCCTGCTGGTTTATTGAGCATCAAGTAGACGGCGGACGTATTACGCAAGACCAGATCATCGAGAGTTACCTGAGTGAAGTCGCCAATGTCGCGTTGACTGTCTCTCTCTACCTTGCCATCAACGCAGACCCTGCCCGCGGCGAGTATACGGCGCACGTCATTTTTGCCATGGTTTGTTTGGTGGTAGAGAAAGCGGGACAGTTTCATCAGTGCGAGAATGCCTACGACAGGAGATGATTAAAACTAGGAAATAAGTGAGCTTGATGGCAAAAGAAATATCTTTAAGGTAAACAATGATTTGATAAATGAGACATTCTAGTTTGATATTGTAACCTAAACACAATCCGACAGCAAAAAACGCTCGACCTAACAAATAATAAAAAAGTGATGATCAAAGAGATAGTGACAACAGTAATGCTAGGATTCTGCTTATTGATGGCAGCGTGTGCCCCAAGCGGAGGGGTTAATTCATCTGGTGGCATCTCTGGGGGTTTATCTGGTAGTTTAGGCTATAACCAAGACGAATCAGCAGTCTGGAGTAAAGTTCCAGAAGTAATGAACGCAACGAATGAAATGCGTGAGGTGATGAAAGCGAAGGTAGCTTCCAGAGAGGTGGTTGC
>JAACFN010000053.1 GCA_009937455.1 Verrucomicrobiaceae bacterium
GCCTTCATGGCCTGCACTGACAAACTGAAACGTAAAATGCCAGGTCGACTTATCGGGGTGTCCATTGATTCCCAAGGGAATCCAGGCTATCGCCTTTCTTTACAGACACGTGAGCAACACATTCGCCGGGATAAGGCGACATCCAATATCTGCACAGCTCAAGTGCTGCTCGCCGTGATGGCTTCTATGTATGCTGTTTATCATGGTCCCGAGGGGCTCAAGAAAATAGCGCTTAATGCGCATCATTTAGCGAGCAACTGCGCATCTTCCCTCAAACAGGCTGGTTACGAAGTGATCGGCGAGAGCTATTTTGATACACTTACGGTGTTGGTGCCCGGTAAAGCTGACGAGGTTATCGCTGCGGCTGTTGAGCAAGGCGTGAACCTGCGCCGTATTGATGCAGATCATGTGGTGATTGCTTGTGATGAAACCATGGGCATGGCTGATGTGATGCTTGTTCTAAAAGCGTTTGGGGTAGAGGAAGCTCAAATGCCAGCATGCGATCAAACTTCATGGCTGGCTTGCCATGACCGTAGATCCGATTTTTGCACGGCCTCGGTCTTTAATAGTTACCATTCAGAAACAGAGATGCTGCGCTACATCTCTCGCCTTGAGCAAAAAGATCTGGCACTCAACGAGTCAATGATCGCACTTGGCTCATGCACGATGAAGCTTAATGCTACTTCTGAAATGATGCCTCTCAGCTGGCCGGAAGTCGCAAACATTCATCCCTTTGTTCCTGACGATCAAACCATAGGCTACCGTGAGATGCTTGATGAGCTGTCCGACTGGTTGGCGCGTATTACCGGGTTTGCTGCTATTTCGCTGCAACCCAATGCGGGTTCCCAGGGGGAGTATGCGGGACTGCTTGCCATTCGTCGCTACCACATCGCCAATGGTGATGCTGGGCGAGATATCTGTATTATCCCAACTTCAGCACACGGAACCAACCCAGCATCAGCCGTCATGGCGGGCTTCAAGGTTGTTCCAGTAGCTTGTGACGACCAGGGCAATATCGATGTAGCTGACCTCAAAGCTAAGGCGGAGCAGCATGCTGAAAAGCTCGGAGCACTGATGGTGACTTATCCATCCACTCACGGTGTCTATGAGGCCACGATTGTTGAGATATGTGAGATTATCCATGCCAATGGAGGCCAGGTTTACATGGACGGAGCCAACATGAACGCTCAGGTCGGCTTGACCAGTCCGGGTCTCATTGGGGCAGATGTGTGTCACCTTAATTTACACAAGACCTTCTGCATTCCTCACGGAGGAGGGGGGCCTGGTGTCGGGCCCATTGGAGTTGCCGAGCAGCTTGTTCCTTACTTGCCGGGTCATAGCATGATGGAAAACGAGGAAGCTCCGGTTTGTGCCGCTGCCTATGGTAGTGCTAGCATCAATACGATCTCATGGATGTATATAGCGATGATGGGAGTAGAGGGACTCACCGAGGCTACCAAAATTGCTATACTTAATGCTAATTACATGGCCAAGCGGCTTAACGCGTATTTCCCTGTGCTCTACACGGGCAATAAAGGATTGGTAGCGCACGAGTGCATTATTGATATACGGCCATTGGCTGATCGAAGCGGTATTACCGTTGAGGATGTTGCGAAGCGTCTCATGGACTATGGTTATCACGCGCCTACTATGAGTTGGCCTGTTGCGGGTACCCTGATGATAGAACCGACCGAGTCGGAATCTAAAGCCGAGCTCGATAAGTTCTGTGATGCGATGATTTCTATCTATGGTGAAATCCAGCAGGTCATTGATGGTGCGGCCGACAAGGATGATAATGTTCTAAAGAATGCACCGCATACGACGCAAATGGTCATTAGTGATCAGTGGAGCCATCCTTATAGTAGAGAGCAGGCAGCCTATCCACTGGAATCACTGCGCAGTCATAAGTTCTGGCCTTCAGTTGGTCGCATTGATAACGTTCACGGTGATCGTAACCTCGTCTGTTCTTGTGTTGGCATGGACGCGTATTCCGAGCAGTAGAGTAGTTGTCATCCGCAAATAATCATGAGCACACACACACCTCCTTCCAGCCCTAATGACGAAGTCTCGGGTTATGTTTATTTTGCCCGATTGTGCAGTAAAATTCGTTTGCACCAATCGGGTGAACTTGACCCCGAATTTCACCCGAATATGGGTAAGGGAATGGACCTCTGGACCTGCCAATTACTGCACGTAGATTATGATGACTTGAGTAAGGTCGTTGAAGGCGGAAAAACCGATCAGGAGGCACTCGAGTGGTGCTGGCAAAACGGCTCGAAGCCTAAGGAATACGAGCTGGACTGGTGGAATAGCTATATGCGCAACCGCTGCTATCGAGATGATCTTTCCGATTTGCTAGCGAGGCGTAAACAAGAATCTGGATGGCAAGATCGTGCCGACATTCAGACGATGTTTGACTATCTTGATGCAGATGATGGGCGCTTGTGATGGTCAGCGTGGTCTGCTAAATTAAGCTTCTGATGATACTTGCAGACCTTGGCTGGAATGATGATTTTCAGAAAGCTTTTGATAAGCTTTCTACCAAAGGCTGTGTGCCTGCCCGCCTGATCCGTGATAATAAAATCACTTACGGGGCTCTATTCGTCGATGACGAGGGTGATGTCTGTGAACGAGAGGTGTTGATGAGTGGCAAGGTTTATCATGATGCTGTCAACGATGCCGAATTGCCTGCCGTGGGCGACTGGGTAGCACTCGAGCTAGCCAATGACGCCGACGATGAAAACATGATTCGTGCCCGCTTGCCGCGGCAGACCTGTTTCTCGCGTAAGCTTCCTGGAAAAAGTGCCGAAGAGCAGGTGATCGCGGCAAATGTCACCGTAGTGGTGGTTGTGACTGATGCAGGTTCAGATTTTAGCCCTCGCCGCATGGAGCGCTATTTCACCTTGATCCGGCGCAGCGGCTCCAAGGCAGTGGTATTGGTCAATAAATCTGATTTATTTCCCGATGAACAGAATCAGGAGGCTGCCGAGCTTATCCGTGAGCTTAGCGAAGAAGCCGATGTCTACATCACTTCAGCAGCCCGCAATGAGGGGCTAGAGGTGCTGAAAAAGTATCTCAAGCCTGGTATCTCATTGACGATGGTCGGCTCCAGTGGAGTGGGTAAATCAACCATGGTTAATCAGCTGTTAGGTGAAGATTTTCAATGGACCAATGACGTCAACGAAACCACTGGTAAAGGCCGACACACGACTACCGCCCGTGAGCTTATCCTGCTCGATGATGGGGGTATCTTGATCGACAACCCCGGGATGCGTGAGATTCAGATGTGGACCGACGAACATACATTAAGGGAGAGCTTTCTTGATGTCGAGCAGCTCGCAGCTGAGTGTAAGTTTCACGATTGTAAGCACCGTAATGATATAGGATGCGCTATCCGAGCAGCGGTTGAAAATGGACAGCTTGATGAGGGACGCTACGAGGGTTATCTCAAGCTTGACGAAGAAATAGAAAAGCTTCAGCAGCGTCAAAAAAAGCGCCGTATAATCTCAGAACGCCGAGCTAAGCGTGATCACCGGATCAAAGCGCGAAATTTGGCTGATAGAATCGACCAGGATAAAGATCAGGATCCGGAATGGCGTTAGAGAAATGTCCTGGCAAAGAGGGTCAGGATGACAGCAAAGACGAGATTAAGCACGAGGCCGATTCTGATCATGTCTCTTTGTTGAATTTTTCCCGAACTAAAGACAAGTGCATTCGGCGGTGTGGCAATGGGCAGCATAAATGCGCATGACGCCGCAAGGGTAAGTGGAAGGACTAAGTGCTTAACTGGGATATTCATGTCGATGGCCACCGTGGCAAAGATAGGAACTAATAATGCCGTACTGGCCGTATTACTGGATAGCTCGGTGAGAAATATCATGAACAGGACGACCGCGCCCACCAGAAGGATGACCGGCCAGTCGGTGGCAAGGGTTTGGATTTCCCTAGCTAGATATAAGCTGGCCCCGGTCTCGCCGAGGATTTTACTGAGCGTGAGCCCGCCGCCAAAAAGCAGCAAAATCCCCCAATCAGTGGCTCGGTCGATATCTTTCCAGCTAACAAGGCGGCAGGCTGAAAGAGTTAGCACAGCGCTTACCGCAATGATGGTATCGAAGGATTTTGAGATGCCAAAAAAAACGGCCAGGTGACTGCTGGAAAGCCACGCACAGATGGTAAGGAGAAAAATAGCTAAGGTCAGTATGCGTTTGTTGTTAAATTTGAATGACTCTTTCTGTATCGCGAGTCTTGGGATCTCACCCGGGTTGATAAGTAAGCGTAAAAGAATGAACAACAGGGGGAGTAAAATCATCACAGCGGGTAAGCCGATACGCAGCCACTGGGTAAAATCCATTTTCAAATGAGCTGCGGCGATGGCATTGGGGGCTGTGCCAATGAGGGTGCCCATACCTCCGATACTTGCTGAGTAGGCAATACCTAAGAGCAAATAAGTTGATGCTCTGGCCGCGACCGACTTATCACAGTGTATAGAAATATTGCTTAGAATTCCGAGAGCAACGGGTAGCATCAGTGCTACCGTGGCCGTATTGGTAATCCACATCGAAAGCGCGGCGGAAACCATAAATAAGGCCAATGCCGTGACCTGAAAATTCCCACGCCCGAGGCCGACGATGTTGATTGCCAACCAACGGTCCAATCCCTGTTTTGATAAAGCTGCAGCCAAGCCAAAACTGCCGAGAAACAGGAAGATCAAGGGGTGGGCGAACCCTGCGAAACTCTCGCTGACGTCAAGAACTCCAGTGAGCGATGCAATCACTGGAATCAGAATAGCAGTCAATGCCAGAGGCATGGCTTCGGTAAGCCAAAGCACGGCAGCGAGAGCCAGGATAGCAAGCCCCGTGCGTATCGAGGCTGTATCGTGGTCGTTGATCGCCTCGTCGAGGGGGAGCCAGTTGCGAATCAGTATAAAAAGGAATAGAGCAAACCCGATGACAGCTATTTTTCTCGTGCTTGCAGAGAGCTGATAGGACGAGCGTTTTTCACGTAGAATGATTTCTTTGTGATCTTGCATACTAAGACTCTTATACAGTTATCATCACGGCATCAAGCCTTGGCCAGTCCGCGGCGAAGATAGACTGAGATCAGATCACCGATAAAGATAACGGCTGAGCCAAGCAGGACATAAAAGAGCATCTCGTCATAAGCGCGGGAGAAGTTTCTGGATAACTGAATGTGAAGACCCAGTGACGCAAAACCCAGCATGCCGAGTACGGTGGCTTCTCGGACACATGTTTCCCACCGGTAAAAAAGATACATTAGAAAGCGGTTAAATGAGGCAGGAACAAAGCTGGAAAAATAGCATTGCAGGCGCCCCGATCCAGAACGAAGTAGCTGGCGTGGTGCCTCAGCTGGCTGGTTTTCGATAACCTCTCCCCACAGCCGTCCGAGGATGCCGAAGTTGTGTAGTGCAAGTGCTAGCACTAATGGCCATGCGCTGACTCCAAGTAGGCCGATGAGTAGGTATGCGTAAATGTATTCTGGGATTGCTCTGCTAATCACGAAAAGGAATCGAGTTAGGAGACCGACGCTTTGCCAAATGATATTTCTCAAGGGATTATCACTCCCGCCAAATAGGCCCAAGGGTTTAGCGCTAGCAAGTGCTCGGCTTGCCCAGGGAAGTAGTAGCCAGGCTGCAAACGCTGAGATGATAATCGCCGCTGTAGCCATCGCTATAGTGTTGATCACGGCAGTTTTTCCGTTCTCATGCCAAAGCTCGTTAGCCCAGGGAATAGTATCATTCCATGCGCCGCTCTCGCGCACCGGTGCTGGAGTCATCTTCGTTAAGAAATGAGACAGTCGTTCACTCTTGCTGAGTTGCATGGTGTTTGAGCTGCTAGCCTTGACCAAAGGTTGGGTAGAAACATTAATCATGGATGGGAACCATGAAACGATAACCAATACTATCGATGACCAGAGTAAGACTCTGGCCATTACGCTTCGGGGTGCGGTGCGTTTGAGTTGTTTGATGTTCTCTCTGGTGCTCCGGCTGAGGTCGGGCACGGCAGTTCGCTTGGGAATTCGGTTGAGGCGTTTTCTGAGCATGGCTCCCAGCGCGTCTACGAGTAGAATCACCGCGAGTAGAAGATAGAGCTCAGTCCATAACTCATTGTAAAAGTGATTCTCAAATGACCGCGTGATGGATAAACCAATGGTTTCGATACCAATGAATCCAAGAACGGCAGATGATCTTAGCGCACACTCAAAGCGGTAAACGGTGTAGGTTGCGATATCGGGAAAAGATTGAGGGATCAAAGAAGTGAGAAATGCCTGCAGCGGGCCAGCTCCTGAGGTGATGAGATGATCTCGCGCGTGGACTGATTGTTCGTCAATGATTTCAGAGAAGACTTTTGCCAAAGTTCCAGCAAATGGCAGGGCCAGAGCAACACAGGCGGTGATCGGCTCGTGACCAAGGGCGGCAAGGAAAAGGATCGCCCAGATAAGCTCATGAATTGAGCGCATCAGTGTGGTGAATAATCTCACGCTGATTTGAATGGGTCTGAGCAGATATCGAGCGGCTTTGTTGCCGGCTGAGACATCACCAATCATAGAGGGCCACCATTTGGAAGAAGCCAAAAATCCCAGTAAAAGCCCAGCGGGAACTGCCATGCTCATAGCGATGAATGCATACCTCAAGGTGGTGGCCATCTCCTTGAGTATACGTTCAGCAAAGGGCATTGCATCTTCTGGCAAACTTTGGCTTTGGTCCGTGAGGGTTGGGTTTAATGCAGCACCCCAAAAACCTTCCTCACTGCTAGGAGGTGATGGCGGCATGGGTCCAAGAATATAACGGCAACCAAAAAATAGAACCAGTAGCGCCAGCACGATCCATTTTCGGCCGTGCCCTTTGATCAAAGGTCTTGACGGTAATTTAGTCATGTTGGACTAAGTCCTGTGAATCCATCTTGAAAAGAGCTTGGCAGTCATCATTGCTTAACGCCTCTGGTGAGCAGTCAAAGGCAGTGCTACCATAGCGTAGCCCGACCAAGCGGGGAAAAAACTCGCGGGCAAGCTCAAGATTGTGCAATGAGACAACCAGCGTGATGCCTTCTTCTTTGGAAAGCTGGGTTAACATCTGAATGGTGTCACGTGCGCGTGCTGGGTCGATTGAGGAGACAGGCTCATCCGCTAATAAGATAGAAGGTTGCTGATAAAGTGCACGCGCCACGGCAACACGCTGTTGTTGGCCTCCGGAAAGGCTATCCGTGCGGTCGTATATTTTCTCGCTGATGCCCGTGCGCTTAAGCAGTTCGTATACACGCGTAATTTCTTGGCGTGTTGGGTGGATGATCTGGCGCGCAGTTTGCAGAAGGTTGATTTTGCCTAAGCCGCCATTAAGAACATTACGTAGCACGCTAATATTAGAAACAAGTCCCAGATGCTGGGGGATCATCGCGATGCGTGTGCGTAGCTGCTTGATCTCGCGAGCGCTCAGTGTAGTTGGTGTGCGTCCAATAAGGCTAATGTCACCGGTGCTTGGCAAAAGCTGTGTTCCCATAATCCTTAGTAGCGTTGTTTTGCCACAGCCAGATGGCCCGATTAATGCAACCTGCTCACCGGACTTTACATCCAAAGATACACAATCCACTGCCTCAGTGGATCCAAAGTGATGGGTGATTTGGGATAGCTGCAGTGACATCAGAAGTAGTGATAAACAAAAAAACAGGTCAGGGCAATGTAATCACCCTGACCTGTATAAGATTATATTTGGCGCTTATTTCAACTTCACTTTTTTCATGACATCAGCGATGCCCTGGAAGGTTGCATTGTCGACTTTGACAAACTGATTGCGGTCAAACGCCTTCAGCACGGCAGGATCCTTGCAGTTAAGGAGAGCTTCTTGAAGTTTGTCCGTAAAACCATCACCGAATACCTTATCAAGACCAGCATGAGCGGTGAAGTTGTAATCTGCGTATGTTGGTGTTTCCCAGATCACACGGCATTTGTTAGCATCAATTTTACCTTCTTTGACGAGGCGCTCGTAGGTGCTGAAGCTGAGAGCTCCAGCTTGATAAGTGCCGTCCTGAACTTGGTAAGCAGTTTTGTCATGCGCACCTGAAAAACCAGGATTTTTGAAGTATTCAAGAGGTCCTAGCCCTGTGTTCTTCACTATAAAGTGAGAAGGCATGATGCAGCCTGAAGTAGAGCCGGAACTACCAAAGGTAAATGTCAGCTTATTAAGGGTAGCTGGAAATGTATCAGATTTACTAAGTCCAGTAGATTCATGGGCAATGAAATAGGATTTGAACTGAAGATCTTTCGCTCCTGCCACGATAGCGCTCGATCCTGGGACCTCATTGCGCGCTTGCACTCCTGATACACCTCCAAACCATGCTAACTGAATATCACCTGTGACAAACTTATCTACTGAAGCACCGTAATCGCTCGATGCTATAAACTCAACTTCAATACCAAGCGTTTCAGAAAGCCATTTAGCTGCTGGGGCATAACGTTCAGCCTGAGCTGTGGTGTCCTGATCCGGTATTGCTGAAAAACGCAGCACGGCTTGTTCTTTGCTTTCTGTCGCCTCGGTGGCATCCTTCTTCTCTCCGCAGCTGCTTATGGCAACTGAGCATGCAGTAAGACAAACTAAACTAGCGTGCCTCATTATATTGTTACGTATCATATGTTTGTGATAGTTAATAAACCCGATTGATAGACACAATGTTGAGCCAGCTGTGTCCAGTATATTCTTGCAACTACAATGTAGAAATCACGTCATCACGAAGTCTTTGTATTGGTTGGCCCAACCTAGCTATGATGAGGCGTGATTTTTATGAGTAAAGTTACCTAAAATTGCAGGTAACTAGGAAATATTGATTTCTTAAACATTTGGTATTCCTTGATTATGTAAATTTTCTGTGCGTTCTTATCGTTGAAGATTAGGGGATTGTGCTTGTGGGGGAAAAAAGAGTTAAAAAAGATACCAAAAGGTATTGACGTGACGTAGATTTCGGGTAGTTTCC
>JAACFN010000054.1 GCA_009937455.1 Verrucomicrobiaceae bacterium
CCAGTCAGGCCGCAGCGTTCCATCTTATCAATGCACCTGTCCTTGAGGGCAACGTAGTCTTCGTGGGTGATGTCGGAGCCGTCCTCCAGAGGTGGGATATGGGGCAGGATCTTGATGTTGTCACAACCCTCGGGGGCTTTGCTGGGATCGGTGCGTGTGGGAGCGACGACGTAAAGGGTGGGGTCTTGAGGTAATTGCTTTTTGTGAAAGACGGTGTCGAAGTGCTTATGCTGGTCTTCGGAGTAGAAAAAGTTGTGATGTGCCAGCTGGGGGAAGGGTTTGTCCGTGCCGATGTGCAGCACGATGCCAGAGCATGCAGGGGCGAATTTTTCCAGCTTGCGGGTGAAGGAGACCGGTTCGTTGAGGAGTTTTTTGTAGGCTGGGATCACCTCCATATTACTAACGATGATGTCACTGGGATGCACGGTGCCGTCCGTCATGCGGATGCCGGTGACTCGCTTGCCCGCTTTTTCAATTGCTTCAACATCGGCATTGAGGTGGATGGGGATGCCCATTTCCTCCATGAGTTTGCCGAGCCCTTTGGCGAGGTTATACATGCCGCCACGGACATACCACAATCCGTAGTCGAACTGGATCATGGGCATGAGGTTCATGTATCCGGGTGAATCCATTGCGGATGAACCAACATACTTGATGAAGTATTCAAAGATCATCCTGAGTTGCGGGTCACTGAGTCGTTGGTGAATAGACTCAGACATGCTGTTCTTGTAGTCGATCTTGCCGCCTAACAGTTTGAGTTTGTAATAGCTGATGAATTCCCAGAGGTTGTCGAGCCCCTTGTCAAAATAACCATCGTTGACGATGTCGTACTGCTCTCTGCCATAGGTGAGGAAGGCTTTAAATTCACGCCAGTGTGCTTCTGGTTCACCAGGGAGTTTGTCGAGCTCCCGACGCATCAGGTCTTCTTCTTGGTAGAGATCGATGGTGGGTTTGTTCTCAAATAAATTACGCCAGTGTGGGGTGACGGCATCAAGTTGAACGTAGTCTTCCATTTTTTTGCCAGCACGCTCAAAGAGGTCTTGGAAAAACTGTGGCAGGGTGAAGATGGATGGGCCCAGGTCAAAAGTGAAGCCGTCTTTTTCCATGACGTTGAGCTTGCCTCCGATTTGGCTGTTTTTCTCAAAAACTTCGACATCATAACCAGCTGCTTTGAGAGAAATAGCTGCGGAGATGCCTCCAAGGCCAGCGCCGATAACAGTTACACGGGGAGATGACATGCCGAGATCATTCCATGGAATAACCGCTTGTCAACTGCTCTGACGGGATTAGTGTCAGCATCAATAATTGATGATAGCGCAAGCCAGTCAGACTGAGGATTTAACCTCCCTAATGGAGCAGCAACGGGCTTATTTTGCCTCTGGTGCCACACGCGAATTTTCATTTCGGAAGCGCTCGCTCGACCGACTAGAACAGGTCTTGATCGGCCATCGTGATGCTCTGCTCGAGGCGTTAGCGCTTGATTTGGGTAAGCCGGATGTAGAGGCTTATCTTGCGGAGTATTATTTTCTACTACAGGAACTGAGGCTGATCCGTAAGTCTTATGCAAAATGGTTAAAAACGAGACGGGTTAAAAGCCCAGTCTATTTCTTGCCGTGTCGCTCTGAGCTTAGACGGGACCCATTCGGCATGGTGCTTATCGTGGCACCGTGGAATTACCCGATGCAGCTTTCTCTGAGTCCTCTGATCGCTGCGGTAGCTGCTGGTAATACGGTGGTGCTGAAACCTTCGGAGATGGCTCCAGCTTGCGAACAGCTGCTGGCTAAGATGGTGGCTGAGGCATTTGCGCCCGAGCATGTCGCGGTGGTTACCGGGGACGGCCACGTTGCCAATGATCTTACGGATCGGGAGTTTGATTTTGTGTTTTTCACCGGCAGCACTCATGTCGGTCAAATCGTCGCGGCTAAGGCTGCGAAGAACCTCACCCCCAACATCATGGAGCTGGGTGGTAAGTGCCCGTGTGTTGTTGATGCCAGTGCTAAGGTGGATGTTGCTGCCCAGCGCATCCTGACGGGTAAGTTTTTTAATGGTGGTCAGACTTGTTTTGCTCCGGACTATGTGATCGCGGCACCGGAGGTCAAGGACGCTCTGGTGGATGCGATGAAAGAGAAGCTCTCAACGATTCCTTGGAGTGAGGAAATGGCCCATGTCATCAATGAGAGGCACTACGCGCGTCTTGAAAATCTCATTCCTGATGGGGCACTGAAATTCGGTGAGGATGACCGGGAAAGCTTGCGCTTGGCACCGAGAATTTTGCCGGAGGTGGATTGGGACGAGGCGGTGATGCAGGAAGAGATCTTTGGTCCGCTATTACCTGTGCTGAGTTATTCTGACTATGAAGATTTATTGGCTCGCCTGAAGCGGCATGACTCACCGCTTGCCTTGTATATTTTCAGTGAGGATGCGGTGATGAAGCAGCGGCTGATGAATGATGTTCGTTCCGGAGGAGTGTGCATCAACGACACCATGAAGCAGGGATCCAGCTTGGAGATGCCCTTCGGTGGAGTAGGAGCTAGCGGCTATGGGCGATACCGCGGTAAGGCGGGCGTGCAGGCGTTTAGCTACGAGCGAGCGGTAGTCACCAAGCCGACATGGGGGCCAGATTGGTTTGAGCTAACGCCTCCCTACGCAGACAAGATTAACTGGCTGAAGCGTTTTCTGCGCTAAAATACTGCTCGCAGAGGCGCTTGCGCTCGTCGAAAATGTGGCGAAGTTTGTTTTTAACAAACAGGCCATGAACGATGGTACCGATAATGCCAAAGGGCATCACGTAGGTGACTTCATCAGTCATTAAGACGCCACCGTCTTTTTCTTCAAAGCGGTGGGTGTGATGCCAGACTTTGTAAGGTCCTATGCGTTGGTCATCCACAAAGGAGTGCATGTCGTTGACCTTGGTGATTTCTGTGAGCCATGTGACCCAGATGAATGGGGCTACCTTGACTTTGTAGCCTATCATCTGTCCTTCATGTGCGGTCTCTGAGCTGCAGTGGGTGATTTTGAAACCAACGGAGTCTGGTGTTAGTTTGTCGAGATTTCTGGGGGTGGAGAAAAATGCCCATGCATCGCTTAAGCTGCAGTTGATGTGCTGTTCTCTTTTGAGTTGGTAGATCATGGTGTGGTGAGTTTGCCGTATTTTGAGTTTGGTGCAATAGCGTGGCAGAGTGCTTTGGCCTTGTTGGCTTGGGGGTGTTTGTCGTCTTTAAAGGTGAGCCACGCGTAATAGAGGATAACCTGACGTTCATAATCAGCTAGGTTTGAGGGGCCATCGGCGGCGACGGGCATGAGTTTTTCAAAGTCGGAGATGGCAATTTTTCGGCGGCCAAACTGTTTTGGCACTTTGTAGGATGCGACAGCTCGTATCAAACGTACCCGTGGTTGTGTGGGGGCTTTTAAAACAGCTTCATCCATGAGCTTTTGACCTTCTTTGAGATATTTCAGCTTAGTGAGTACCCAGAAGCTGGCTTTGGCACGGAGGGCATTAGCACTTCCCAAGTATACGCGCGCCAGTTGGTCGTTAGGGTTGGTTTTGAGCCTGGCCTCGAAGCGTTTGATTTGGACGTCGATCTGATCGGTATCACCATTCAGGCAAATGTTGTGCCACTGGTGATAGATTTTATTGTTCGCCTTGGCCTTGGCCGCGACGTTTTGATCATTGCTGTAGCTGTTTTCTATTAGGCAGAATACCAATAAAAAAGCGGTTGCAATAGAGCGTCTCATTACGAGTTCTGATGATTATACGCCTGCGCTAAGTAATTCTGTTGCGTAGTCGATGCGTTGGCGATCTTTACCGTATGATTCGCAAATGAGGTTTGCTGATATACGGGCGCTCTCGTAGATGGTAGGCAAGCCGCTGCCGGGGTGAGTGCCGCCGCCAACGAGGTATATGTTCTCAAAGCCTTTAAGCTTGTTCTGGGGGCGAAGATAGAGCATTTGATCCATGGTGTGCGCCAAGTTGAAGGTGGCACCGATAAAGATGTTTCCGTCTTCCCACCCTTTTGGGGTGATGCAGCGCTCTTCGACGATGTGCTCCTTAAGGTCCTTCATGCCTGTGTGCTCGATGATGCGATCGAGTATCTTATCTCGGTAGGCTTGGTGATCTTCGTCCCATGGGTTGTTGTTGCGGGTGTTGATGGTGGGAACGAGGATGTAAATTTGGGAGTGTCCGGGAGGTGCCACGGTGGGGTCAGTGACACTTGAGTTTCTGATGTAGATGGACATGTCCTTGGAAATGACCTTTTCGTCCTGAATGTCGCGCAAGTTTTGGTGGTAGTCCTCAGCGAAGAGCACATGGTGGTGTGGCTCTTCTTCGTAGATCTTATCGAGGCCGAGATAGAGCATGAAGGTAGAGCATGAATACTTTTTCTTCAGCAGGGACTCTCGGCTTTCGTTTTTCTTGCCAAAAATCGTGGAGCGCGCGTGAGCATAGTCAGCATTGACGATGAGTTTGTCACAGCTGATGGTCTGGCCGTTATCGAGTATGACGCTTGATGCTTCTTTGCCGGTGTATTGGATTTCCTTGACCTCGGTGTTGAGCATAAACTTGCCGCCTTCTTCTTCGAACACCTTGGCCATGCCGGCTGAGATGTTGGAAAGTCCGCCTTGGACGTGGTAGATGCCGTGTGCGTATTCGATGTAGGAAAGGATGCTGAAGAGGGCTGGGCAGTTCCAAGGAGACATGCCTAGATACTTAGCTTGGAAGGTGAAGGCTAGCTTTAGGCGCTCGTCGGTGAAGTATTCGCTGAGCACATCCATGACGGATTTGCGAGTAGCGACGTAGGGTAGCGCCTTGAGCATGTGCGGTTTGAAATAGCTTTTGAGCTTATGGTAGGAACTCAGTAAGCAGGGGAAAATGGTGCGCAGCTTCTCAGCGTGGTCATCCATGAAGCGCTGGTAATTGGCTGATTCTCCGGGAAAAGCCGCCTCAATGTTGCGAGCCATCGTTTCTTGGTTGAAGCTGGTCTCCAGAGAGACATCGCCCCAAGTGAGGGTGGTCATGGGATCGAGTTTGACAAACTCCATGTAATCCTCCGGCTTGCGACCCGTCTCACCAAAGACCTCATCGAGAGTGAATTTCTGGTGGAGGAAGGTTGGGCCGGTGTCAAAGGTGTAATCGCCAGCCTGAATAGCAGCATTACGGCCTCCAATGGTTGCGGATTTTTCAATGATGGTCACATCATAACCGCGGTGTGCGAGCATCATGCCGCTGGTGAGGCCTCCAGGACCGGCTCCGATAATAAGAACTTTTTTTTGCATCTGGGAAAAGGGTGTGCTTTGAGTGCGGTCAATATGGCATACAGTATGCATGGCACAACTTGAAATGCTGGCATTTATGGAATAGGCGCAAGATGTTATAAACTAGGGTATAAAATCGCCCTCTACGGAAAAGTATTGCCTTTCTTTCAGTATTTTTATATACCGCTTATCTAAGCTCAGTGAGTCTTGCTCACGTTTTGCATACGTCTTGGCATCCTATTGTTCATCCTATTGCCCATCCTATTGCCCATCCCCTTGCTCATTACTACCTCTCATTTCACTATGCTCTCCAAAACTTTATTTGCAGCCCTTTCTCTGTTCTCTCTGGGTGCTTTCTGCTCCTGCTCCACCAGCCTTACAACAAACCTTTCGGAATCTGTTGTGGCTGTGAAAACTCGTGCATTGGCCTTTGTGGGAGGGAATTCACCATCCTCGAGCAACTTTTTGCCTGAGCCTGCCTCTGCAAGCACGATCAGCAAGGCAAGTGATCTTCCTAAGGATAAGCATGGCATGCCGACTTACACGAGCCACTCAAACAGGACACGCTATGTGCGGACGACATCCTACTCACACATGGAGAATGAGCCTGGCGCTTATGGCATGATCAATGCAAGTGGTAGCAGACTCAAGTATGGTAGTGTGCGGAGTGCAGCGGCTGATTGGTCTGTTTACCCTCTGGGAACGAAGTTCAGGATCAAGGGCCAACCTCATATTTATCTTGTCGAGGATTATGGGTCGTCGCTTGCTGGCACGAACACGATTGATATTTATAAACCTTCACTGCACTACATGAGAAAATGGGGTACACGTTACACCGAGATTACCGTCATTCAGTGGGGTTCCTATGAGCGCAGTGCACGCCTGCTCAAAGGTCGCATCAATCATAGGCACTGCAAACATATGTATTATGGCTGTAAGAGGAAGCTCAACAGCCGCTTGGTGAGTAGCGACATCAAGAGAAACGGTGCGCTTTAAAAGCTTAGCTTCTTTTATTTGTTTTTCTGAGCTGCAGTCCGTTAAGGTTTTATTGTGACCAAGCAAGAGCGTGCTGATTATGCTGTCCGGCGTCTTGAGGAGCTTTATCCCGAGACTCCCATCCCGCTTGATCACAGCGATGCCTATACACTGCTTATCGCGGTGCTGTTATCTGCTCAATGCACCGATATCCGGGTGAATCAGGTAACCCCAGCCCTTTTTAAACTAGCCGACAATCCGGCGGATATGGCGAAGGTGCCGGTGGAGGAGATTAAGGCCATTATTCGTCCATGTGGGCTTTCTCCGAGGAAGTCGAAGGCGATCTCAGTGCTTTCTCAGATGCTAATGGATCAACACGGGGGTCAAGTGCCTGAGGATTTTGAAGCCTTGGAGGCCTTGCCTGGAGTCGGACATAAAACCGCTTCTGTGGTGATGGCACAGGCTTTCGGAGTACCGGCTTTTCCGGTAGATACGCATATTCACCGATTGGCGAAGCGCTGGCGGCTGGCTCCTGGAAAAAACGTGGTTCAGACGGAAAGTTACTTGAAGCGACTTTTCCCAAAGGACAAGTGGAACAAGCTGCATCTGCAGATCATTTTTTACGGCAGGGAATACTGCAGTGCCCGCGGTTGTGACGGAGGCACTTGTGAGATCTGCAGGACGGTCAATAGCAAGTAGCTATTATTTTGCCGTGTAGGCCTTGGTGAAGGCCGCGATGGTTTCCTGCAGACCTTGAGCATTTGCTGGATCGGTGGTCTGCTTGCATTTCATGGCGTGGACGATGATCTGGTGGATCAGGGTAAGCTTGTTAAAGTAGGCTTCTGGATCCCCCGTGGATGCAGTGAGTTTGACTCGCTGAGCCAAGAAATACTGGGTCATGGTATCTTGAATCTTGGTAGCGTGCTCTTCTTTGTTGGTGACCCAGCGTGAGATTTGGTTGGCGTTCTTGCCGGCATCCTTGGAAAGCTCGTTGATCTGGTTCATCGCCTTGGCTATAGTTTTCTGATGGGTCTGCAGATCAATCAACACGGTATCGTCTGAGTAGATTCCGCAGGGCACCTGGCAGTGAGCATTGAGGCTGGATGTGCTTGCGAGGGAGGAGAGAGCAACGGCGGCGAGGAGTAGGCAGGATTTCATAATGGTAAAAAATAAGAGCTGATGCGAGCTGGTGCACGCAAAAAATCAGAGGGATTTTTGCCAGCGAGCTACCTCGGCACGAACGTTGTCAATGCTGGGTGCTCCGGGGTTGGTGCGGGCGGCGAGTGCGGTCTGGAGGTCAAAGACGTCTTTGGCATCGGCGCCGTAGTGCTCTGATACTTGGGAGAGGTCGAGCTGATCGAGGGGGGTCTCGGTCTGCACGCTGAGGGCGACTGCTTGGCCGACGAGTTCGTGTGCCTGGCGGAATGGTACGCCGTTTTTTACGAGGTAGTCAGCAAGGTCTGTGGCCAGGAGTAGTGGGTCGGAGGCGGCGGCTTCGCAGGTGTCTATGTTGATGGTCATGTCGGCAATCATCTCGGCGTTGACCTTGAGGGCGAGGCTGAGGGTGTCGATGGAGTCAAACAGAGGTTCCTTGTCTTCTTGTAGATCGCGGTTGTAGGTGAGGGGAAGTCCTTTGGCTGCAGTGAGTAGCGCGACGAGGTTGCCGTATAGCCGGCCGGTTTTACCGCGGGTGAGTTCACAGACGTCTGGGTTTTTTTTCTGCGGCATCAGTGAAGAGCCGGTGGTGTGCGCGTCAGACAGGGTGGCGAAAGCAAACTCAGAGCTGCACCAGAGGATCAGGTCTTCGGAGAGACGGGAGAGGTGGGTGCCGACCAGGGCCATGTCGAAGAGGAACTCCGCAATGTAGTCACGGTCGGAAATAGCGTCCATCGAGTTGGTAGTGACGCGGTCGAAGCCGAGTTCATCGGCAATTTGTTGGCGATCAAGATTGATCGTTGATCCAGCGAGTGCGCCGGATCCCAGTGGGCATACGTTGATGCGTTTACGGCAGTCAGCAAGGCGTGACTTGTCCCGGTCGAGCATCTCAACATAAGCTAGCAGGTGGTGGCCGACGGTGACTGGCTGGCCGCGCTGAAGGTGGGTGTAGCCGGGGATAAGTGCCGCTGCATATTGCTCGGCTTGTTTCAGTAAGGATTGCTGCAGCCCCGTAATGAGCTCAGTGAGGCTATCAATTTCCTGCCTGCAGTAGAGGCGTGTATCAGTGGCGACCTGGTCGTTACGTGAACGAGCAGTGTGGAGTTTTGCACCGGGAGCACCGATGCGCTCAGTGAGTGCTGACTCAATATTCATGTGGATGTCCTCGAGTTCAATGGAGAAATCAAACTCACCAGCCTCTATTTCTTTTTCAATTTCACGTAGGCCGTTTTCAATAGCTGCAAACTCGTCTGAGCTGAGTAGCTTGGCGCTCACTTGTGCACGTGCGTGAGCGATGGATCCTGCAATGTCGTGTTTATAGAGGCGCCAATCATAGGAGATGGATTCTCCATATTGTTGCACGAGATCAGCAGTAGCTTTGGCGAAACGTCCTTTCCACATGCGGGTGTTCTAGCGCCTTTGTGGTGATTTGGAAACCACGTAATTCAAGGAATACGAGCAAACTGGAAAGATTACTTGTGCGGGTGTTGCTCGAGTAACTCCTCAGGGCTGTAAAAGAATTCTTTGTCTTTTGTCGCTTCGCGCACTGCGGCGACTTCTTCAGAAGTTA
>JAACFN010000055.1 GCA_009937455.1 Verrucomicrobiaceae bacterium
ATCAACTCATCGCACGCAATATTCCACGTGCGCGCATGGCTTTCGATAAGTTGAGGCTGCGTAATACGGGGGTGGCGGCACTCGCGTTAGCCAACAAGGAACTGCGCGAAACACCAGAGTGGTATTTATGGGATCAGAACAAGCGCAACCGCAAGGTCGAGGCGCGAGCAGCTCAGTTGAAAAAAGAGGTGCAGGCCGATGTCATCATCGCTGAAAACATTGAGCACGTTATCGATATCTTTGCGCGGCCACTAGGCATGACCACAGCAGAGCTTCGCCAGCGTATGAAGCTCGATAAAAAGGGCCAAGATTATGTAGTGATCAAGCCTGACTTGTCCGAGGATGATGCGGGAAATCTCAAGCAGCTTGCGCGTGATTATTCAATATTGCCATCCATCGTTTTTAAAGAGTGGCAAAAGCGCTGGTATGTGATGCCTAGCATGGCTGCAGCTATGGTGGGTTATGTTGGTGAAGATGAAAATGATCCAGCTGGAATTGTTAGGGGGCGTGCAGGGATTGAATATAAAATGAATGAGGCGCTGTCTGGTAAGAACGGCAAAGTCATCACGCATAAAAATAAATTTAGACCGCTCGATTTGGCAAAGCCTGGCAAGGTAACGCCACCAAGACATGGACTCAATGTCCAGCTTACCCTTGATATGGGTATGCAGAGAGTCGTGGAAGAAGAGCTTGATGCGGGCCTTAAAGAGTTCTCGGCAAAGAAGGGTAGCATCGTTCTGATGAACCCCAAGAATGGAGCCATTATGGCAATGGCAAGTAGGCCGACCTATAACCTCAATACCCGCAAAAACATTGCTGAAAATGGTTTTGATTATGCGACCCAGGCGATTTACGAGCCTGGTTCTACTTTTAAAATTATCTCTACTGCTGGCGCTATGGATCAGGGGCTGATTGAGCCTGATACTGTTTTTGACTGTGGCCCGTATAAAAATGGCTCAGTAAAATTGGTGAGAGATTATAAGACATTCGGTGATTTGTCAGTGCAGCAGATTCTCGCTAAATCGAGTAATGTCGGTTCATACAAGATAGCTTTAGAGCTAGGAACGGATCAGTTTTTTCACTACCTGAGAGCTTTTGGATTCGGAGCGAAGACCAATATCCTCATGGCGGGAGAAAGTGCTGGGGTGGTCAGTAATACCGGAAACCCAACCGACTTCTCACGCATCTCATACGGTTATCACGTTAGTGTAACGCCCTTGCAGGTTGCCTGTGCTTATTCTGCCATTGCCAATGGTGGATTGCTGATGGAGCCACAGCTGTTGAAGTCGATGATGGCGGATAACGGCACGAAAACTCGTGCCTTCAATCAGAAGATAATACGCAGGGTGATCAAGCCAGAGACGGCACTTAAAATGCGTGAGGCGCTGGCCACAGTTGTCGATGTTAAGGGCACTGCTAGCCGTGCCAAAGTGGAAGGCTTCAGCGTCGCCGGCAAAACAGGCACAACGGTCAAGATTCATCCTGAGGGAGGATATTACAACGGCCTAGACGACCGCGACAAACGCTACACCGTTTCATTTGCAGGAATGATGCCTGCAGAAAATCCCGAGTTTGTATGTGTGGTGGTGATCGATGACCCGACAATGCCAGACGCCGAAGAGGGCATGCCAACAACAACTCCTGGAGGCGGAAGTGTTGCCGCTCCTATTTTTTCCAAGGTCGCATCCCGTGTGGGGAACCTTATGGGGCTGAAGCCTAGCCATCAAGACGATGATGCGAAGGCAGTGGCCAAATCAGATCAATAAATCAATGAATTTAGAACAAATAATCAGCTCTCTAGATGTTATCTCCGTTAGTGGAGATATGGATAGTGAGGTGACATGTATTTCCTTAGACTCCCGTGATCTTAACGCTGGTGGTGTTTTTGTGGCAGTGAGCGGTAACGACTTAGACGGTCAGCAATTTGTGCCGCAGGCCATATTGAATGGGGCTTCTGCCATTATCTCTGAAGTCGCAAAGCCGGCGGGAGGTGACGATCAAGTATGCTGGGTTCACGTTGCCGACGCTCGTGCAGCGGCAGCAGCTTTGGCATGCAAATGGTATGAGCATCCATCTGCAGCGATGAAGGTGGTTGGGATTACAGGCACTAACGGCAAAACTACCACCGCATTCATCACTCATGCTATCATGGAGCGGATATGGAGCCGTGCGGGTTTGTTGGGGACGGTTCAAATCAATGATGGCGAGGAAGTCACTCCAGCCACTCACACCACACCTGGGCCGGTCGCATTACAGGCAAGCTTAGCGAAGATGCTACACAATGATTGCCGTGGCGTTGCCATGGAGATCTCGTCTCACGCACTCGAACAAAAACGCACAGACGGCCTTCAAATGGATGCTGCGGTGTTCACGAACTTGAGTCAGGATCATTTAGATTACCACGGTAACATGGCGGACTATTTCGCTGCTAAATGTCGCTTGTTTGAATTGTTGGAAACACAGTCTGGAAGTAAAAAAACTACAGCAGTTATTAATCTCGATGACCCTTATGGGCAGCGCTTGGTTGAGGAATTTAAAGGTAGATTGCACTTCATCACTTATGGCTACGGCGTGCACGCTGATATGCGCATCGGTCGTGAACAGCAGACGGTTCGGGGCACTGAATTTGATATCAAGTATAAGGATCGTGATCATCTTGTCCGCACTCCTTATATCGGAAGGTTTAATGTTTATAACTGTGTGGCGGCCCTTGCTGCCTCAGTTGCGGTCGGTATCAAGGTGCGTGACGCGGTAGTCGCATTGGCTGAAGCGCCTCAGGTGCCTGGTAGGATGGAAAATATTGGTTCGCGTGAAGGGGCGTCTGTATTTGTTGATTATGCTCATACTCCGGATGCCTTGGTGAATGCCTGTGCAGCACTACAGGAACTCAAACCTAACCGTTTGATTACTGTGTTTGGCTGTGGTGGTGATCGCGATAGCTCCAAGCGCGCACCAATGGGAGCAGCGGCATCCAAAGGTAGCGATTTCTGCATCATCACTTCCGATAACCCACGGTCTGAAAAGCCTGAATCCATTCTTGCAGAAATTGAGAAGGGCATGGCGGGTGAGAGGTATCAACGTATCGAGGACAGGATGGAGGCCATTCAGACGGCGGTGAATTTATCGCAAGAGGGAGACATCGTGTTGGTGGCAGGTAAGGGCCACGAGACCTACCAGGAAATTGCCGGCAACCGCATTGATTTTGATGACCGTAGGGCGGCTTACAAAGCCCTCAACCTTAAAAAAACCACCGTTTAACTTTTCCCCATGAAGCCGATCACCGTAAACGAGATAGCCAGCGCCACAGGCGGTGAGCTTGTCGCGTCTACGGTGGAGAATGGCGAGGCGTTGGTGAGCTCAGTTTCTACCGACACACGTAAATTATCAGAGGGTTCGCTGTTCATCGCATTGAGAGGTGAAAACTTCGATGGTCACGGCTTTGCTGCCCAGGCAGCGAAAGCTGGCGCTGCCTGTCTAGTGCTTGATGAGCTTCCTGATACTGTAGCTGAGCTCGGTGTTCCAGTGGTGCTCGTCCAGGACACATTGTTGGCATTGCAGCGGCTCGCTAAGTGGTATCGTCAGCAGCTCAATATCCGTGTGATCGGCATAACGGGCTCGAATGGTAAGACGTCGACCAAGGATTTCACCGCGTCAGTCATTGCTCAGAAGTTTAAGGTAAATGCGACCAAGGGTAATCTGAATAATCATATTGGTTTGCCTCTTAGCGTTCTCTCCACAGAGGAGTGCGATGAGGTTTGCGTATGGGAAATGGGCATGAGTCACGCGGGTGAGATTGCGCCGCTGTGTGATATTTCTGCCCCAGACATTGGTATTATTACCAATATTGGAACGGCCCATATTGAATTTCTCAAAACGCGTGAAGGCATTGCAGAAGAAAAAAGCGCATTGGCGCGGGCATTGCCTGAGCGGGGGACATTGATTGTGCCCGCAAGCTGTGATTTTGTAGATTATTTGATCAAGCGCACCCGGGCCAAAGTGATTGTTGCCGGTAATTGTCGTGGGGCTGTTCGTGCAGAAGATTTGCGGGTAACAGATGCTGGCTCCGCTTTCAAGCTATGCATTGATCACCAGGATGAAATAGCGGTTGAGCTAAGCGTGAGTGGTAAGCACATGGTCAATAATGCGCTGCTAGCCGCCGCCGCAGGTTATGCCCTGGGTATGAATTCTGCCGAGATAGCAGCGGGGCTAAGTGCTGCGCAGTTGACCGGTGGACGTCTCCAAAAATTCGTATCTCACGGGGTTACGGTGTTTGATGATACTTACAACGCCAACCCAGACTCAGTGATTGCGGCGATCGATACTCTCGCCGAGTTACCAGTTCATAATGGAGCACGCCGTTTGGTTGTCTTGGGCACGATGGCGGAGCTTGGCCCTCACTCTGATGCTGAGCACAGGCGTGTAGGTAAAATCGCAGCAGAGAAGAATCTTACCGTCGTTAGTGTAGGTGTCGATGCCCGGGAAATCTACCAAGGGGCGAGCGAATGCAGTGATGATGCGCATCAATTTGAT
The DNA here is from genome assembly GCA_009937455.1 of Verrucomicrobiaceae bacterium. GTDB lineage: Bacteria > Verrucomicrobiota > Verrucomicrobiia > Verrucomicrobiales > Akkermansiaceae > Oceaniferula. The sequence continues at coordinate 4,531 of JAACFN010000055.1, forward strand.
GATGCCGATTCAGCAGCCACATGGATTAAGAATTTTTGTAAAGAAGGGGACAGCGCGCTGTTCAAAGGCAGTCGTATGGCTGGAATGGAAAACGTCATGCATCTTGCGTTTCCTCAAAACTAAATCACCGATCAAAATATGTTATATTGGATTTACGAGTATTGGTTAGAGGCATTCAAGGCAGGCGATCAATGGGCTGATACCATGAGTTTCCTCAGGCTGCTTGGTTATGTGACGGTGCGTGCAGGTGTGGCGTGTATGTTCACCTTTTTAGTCAGTGTTGCCTTTGGTCCGTGGGTAATTCGTAAGTTAGTTTCACTGAAGGTAGGTCAACCGATACGCAGCGCGGAGGAAGTTCACAAACTCAATGAGCTACACGGTGGTAAGGCTGGAACACCGACCATGGGTGGGGTTTTGATTTTGGGCACGGTGCTCATGGCGGTGCTGATTTGTGGGCGCCCTTTGAATCCATTTGTGGCTGTTACAACTTGCGTCATGCTCGGGCTCGGTTTGTTGGGTTTTGTGGATGACTACACCAAGGTGAAGCTGAAGAGCTCTGATGGTATCAGGGGGAGGGTTAAGCTCTTCTGGCAGGTGGCGATCAGCTGTGTTGCGGCGGCGTTTCTATTCTTCAAAACCAAGGAACTAGGCATGGGCTACACGATGGTTGATGCACCCATGCAGATTAGTGAAATTACTTTCCCACTTTCAAAGCAGCCTTTGTTCGATATGGGCTACTTGTATATCCCATTTTTTGCGCTGATTGTTGTTGGCTGCTCTAATGCGGTGAACCTGACCGATGGTCTGGATGGCTTAGCCACAGGATGCACCATTACCGTTTCGCTCGCCTATGCAGTGATCGCTTACCTTGCCGGTCATGCCTACATGGCCAAAGAATACCTGTTCATTCCCTATAATACTCATGTGGTTGAGCTTTCTGTGTTTTTGTTAGCTCTCGTAGGAGCTGGCTTTGGTTTCCTCTGGCATAACTGCCACCCTGCCAAAGTGTTTATGGGAGACACTGGTTCGCTTGCCATTGGAGGGGGACTCGCCACCGCAGCTATTTGTGCCAAGCAGGAGCTGCTCTTGGTTGTTATTGGCTGGGTTTTTGTGATGGAGGCTTTGTCGGTGATTCTGCAAGTCGGCAGCTTTAAGCTTACCGGAAAACGTATTTTTGCGATGTCGCCTATTCACCATCACTTCGAGCTTCGAGGCTGGCATGAAAGCCAGGTGATCATTCGCTTTTGGATCATCTCTGCGTTCAGTGGATTGGTGGGAATCGCCTTGTTGAAAATTGTCTAATATGAATTTGGAAAACAAAAACGTCATTACCCTAGGAGCCGGCTCAAGTGGCCGTGCTGCTGCTGCGCTTGCCGTTTCGGCTGGGGCTGACGTTGCCATTCATGATTCATGTGACACGATCAGTGATTTACCTGAGGGTGTTAAGGGGGTTGCCAATGCGACAACGGCTACCGGAAATGCCAGTAGCTGTGACCTGTTGGTTGTTTCTCCAGGGATTGATGGCAATAGCGACTTTGTGCAATCTTACCAGCAGCACGCAGGTGAGATGGTTGGTGAAGTTGAGCTGGCATACCGCTTTTATAAAGGCCGAATCATTGCTATTACCGGCACCAACGGAAAGACGACCACTACTGAGATTGTCGATCGTATTTTAAACCACTGCGGTGTGAGCTGTGTGCCCTGTGGTAACTACGGTAAGCCTTTTTCTGAATTACCCCTGATGGAAGAGCCTCCAGCAGTGGCGGCTTTGGAGGTAAGCTCGTTTCAGCTCGAGACGGTGGCTGATTTCCATCCCAATATCGTGATTTGGCTTAATTTCTCCGCAGATCACATGGATCGATATTCGTCCCTGCAAGCCTACAAGGATGCCAAATTGCGCGTTTTCGAAAACCTTGATGCTGACGACCATGTTGTTGTCCGCGCGGGTGAGGATGTCGGTGACTTTAAGGCAAGTGTGGCGACTTTTTCTACCGAGGTGAACGCAGATTACACCTTTCAAGATGGCTGGATTTGTGAGGGTGGGGAAAAAATAATCGACCTGTCCGTAACTCAGCTCCGTGGCTTGCATAATGCAGAGAATGCAATGGCGGCCTATGCGGCTTGCTCAGTCTTGGGTGTTAAAGCAGAGGATGTAAACGAGGCACTTCGTGGATTTACACCACCACTACACCGTTGTGAGTTAGTGCGCACACTCGATGGCGTTGAATACATCAACGACTCGAAAGCGACGAACCTACATGCCCTTGATAGCGCGCTGCGTTCGCAGAGCCGTCGTGTTGTGCTCATTGCTGGTGGCAAGCAGAAGGGTCTCGATTACACCGAGCTCTTACCTCGCTTGCAGGCGACGACAAGAGCTGTGGTCGTCTTTGGCGAAATTGCCCAGCAGCTAGCCGCTACCCTTGAATCTATTTCTGACACCGTTCCCACCACTGTGGCCAACAGCCTTGATGAGGCCGTTAGCCAAGCGCGCGATATGGCGGAGCACGGTGACACCATCCTTTTCTCCCCCGGGACATCTTCATTTGATATGTTTTCCGGATATGAGGAACGCGGCGACTGCTTCCGCCGTATTGCCAACAATCTGAAGTAATTTTCCTAACTAACAAAAACCAACTAACACATCGTTATTATGAATAAGCCAATCCAAATTAAAAGAAACAAGCCAGCAAGCTCTCATTATCGAGTGCTCTACGCCAAAACGGGACGCAAACGTAAATTGCATGCCGCGACTACAGCTACAGCAGATCAACACGCCGGAATGGGTGCTGATGTGCCTAGTATTGGTGTCGGTAGAGCGCTCTTCGTGATTCTCATTCTTCACGTGCTTGCCGTCGCTGCCATCTACATTCATAGCGCATTTTTTGCTGATTCCAATGAGCTTACCGCAAACGAAGGGCAGCGTGCTTTATCGGAACCTGCAGCAGCCTTAGTCGTTCCCGCTGCACCGGTTGCTAAAGAAGTTGTTGTGAAAACGAAAGCTCCTGCGAAACGAGCTGTTCAGCAGCCTGCACATACTGGTCGTCATATCGTTGTAACGGGCGATACTTACCCACGTATCGCAAGACAATGTAATGTATCAGAAAAAGCATTGCGTGCACTCAACGGCGGTCAGGCATTACGCGCAGGTATCGTGCTTGATCTTCCTGCAGAGCTCTCCGCCCGTCCCGTCGATCCTAAAACGGCAGCGGCACCTAAAAAGTCTGCACCGAAAGCTGCTGCAGCGAAAGCCTCCGCCCCCAAAGCCTCTGTGGCTAAAAAGAAGGAATCGGCAATAGCAGCCAAAGCACCCGAGACCAAGCCGGCTCGAGCGGTTAAGGTGACACCTGCATACGATGTTAGCAATGCTCCTAAAGCGCTTGTCGAGGAGGCCGATGCTCCTGCTGCTGCCCCTGCGATTAAGGATAGTGGTAAGACCTACACTATTAAACGTGGCGATACCTTGTGGGGCATTTCAAGCCGTTTCAAAGTATCACGTGATGATCTGCTCGCGCTTAATGGCATCAAAGATGCAAACAAGCTTTACGCAGGTCGCAATATTAAGATACCAGCGAACTAAATCGCTCAATGCTTTGATGTGATCGCCATCTCCTTTTAAATCATTATCCCATGGGTCGAAAAAATGCCATATTCCTCTGCCTTGCAGTGATGGCATTGGTGACCCTTGGGCTTGTGATGCTCGCAAGTACGAGTGTTTGGAATAAGGATGTGGATGGCTATGCATTAGTTAAAAAGCAGGCCGTCTTTATTGCGCTGGGTTTGATAGGAGCGGTATTGATATCGAATGCTGATTATCGCAAACTTCGCGCTTTTTGGATTCCAGCGTTGGTGATTTCGACGACGCTTCTGGTATTGTGTTACGTGCCGGGTATTGGCCACAAGGTCAATGGCGCGACACGTTGGATCAAGATCCCAGGCGTGCCACAGTTTCAGCCATCGGAACTGGCTAAAATTTTTGTGATCATGTCACTCGCTGCCTGGTACTCGCATTATCAGACAGAAGGCAGGAAATTCTTCAAAGGCTTTGTGTCTCCCGCTATGCTTCTAGGGGTGCCTGTGGTGCTTATCTTTTTCGAAAAGGACATGGGCACAGCTATGGCTCTCGGGTGTTCTGGTGGGATGGTCATGTTTGCTGCGGGCGTTCGCATGCCCTACATCATCGCTGCGTTCACAACTACGGTTGTTGGAGCTTGGTTGGTTATTCTGAAAAACCCAGAACGAATGGGCAGGATCAACGCCTTGTTTGATCTTGAATCTGATAAGTATCGACAAGGAGATGGTTACCAGCAGCTCAATGGCATTAATGCCTTTATTAATGGTGGTGTGAACGG
>JAACFN010000056.1 GCA_009937455.1 Verrucomicrobiaceae bacterium
ACTCAGACTCATCATTCAGTTTCAGACGAAACACTCCCCCCCGGATCCAAACAAGTCGAGGCTCCAATCTCATGGCGCAAGATCGTAGCGCAATACCGACAACCTTGCCTGAAGAAAAGCGTCTGGCAAATAATCAACACCGGAATCCCCTACATCGGTCTGTGGGCGCTCATGTATTTCACGATGACATTCTCTTGGGTACTGACCATCGCACTTGCAATTCTAGCTGGATTATTCCTCGTCCGCGTCTTCATCATCTTTCACGACTGTGGCCATGGCTCCTACTTTCGCTCAAAAAAAGCCAACAATGTCGTCGGCTTTATTTCAGGCCTACTAACACTGACACCTTATCGTCATTGGCGCTGGCAACATGCTGTCCATCACGGCAGTTCTGGAAACCTCGACCAACGCGGCATCGGCGATGTATGGACGATGACGGTCAAAGAATATCTGGCAGCCCCGCGCTGGGAACGTTTCTGTTACCGACTCACGCGCAATCCTTTTGTACTCTTCGGCCTCATTCCTCTCGGCTTATTCCTCTTTTATCAACGCATCGCTTACGCCAACGCCAGCAAACTCGATAAGCGTTCCGTATGGGCAATGAATGCAACCATCCTCGTTTATGCGGTCGCCATGAGTGCCCTATTTGGTTTCGGCAATTATTTATTGATACAACTAACGGTCACAGCGGTCGCGAGCACACTCGGCGTGTGGCTGTTTTATGTGCAGCATCAATTCGAGGACACCTATTGGCGCAGCGGCGAAGAGTGGGACTACACACACTCCGCCATGAAAGGCAGCTCGTTCTACAAACTACCCAAAATCCTGCAATGGTTCTCGGGCAACATCGGCTATCACCACATTCATCACCTGAGCTCCCGCATCCCCAACTATTCCTTGGAGCGATGCCACAATGCAGAGCCATTCTTCCAGCAAGTGCCTGAACTTACGCTGCACTCTAGTTTGAAGTCACTCAAGCTGCGCCTCTGGGATGAGGACAGTCAAAAACTAGTCGGCTATAAGCACCTAAAGACGATGCAACTAGAGAAAGCTGCCTGAGGCGGATGATCAGAGGTTAACTTGGAGCTAAAATGAACGATGCACGATGCAGGATTTGAACCTGTGACGTCATGCGCGTGAGGCATGCTTACTACCCCTGAGTTAATCGCTCTCTATGCTGCACCCACTCGGACACTAGAAGCTGATTTCCTTACCTAGGACACCGAGCTCTATATCACCGTCGTGAATGCCTTTGAGCTCTTCTTTCAAAAGCTCCGAACGAGATTTCTCGCCGTGGATAAGCCATACCTTTTTCTTAGTTCCCGTGGTGGCTTTAAAATAATCGATAAGCTCGGAATTATCTGCATGACCAGAGAACGAGTCCATAATCTCAACGTGGGCAAGCAGCTTATAGGGTTGCCCAAAAATATTCACCTCCGGACGACGATGGCGTATTTTCCAGCCCAAGGTATTCTCCGCACAATAACCCACAAAAAGAATGGTATTATTAGGGTTACTGATGCCGTTTTTCAAATGATGCAGAATGCGACCCGCTTCACACATACCCGAGGCAGAGATAATAATCCCCTGTTTTTTACTATCATTGAGCTCTTTTGATTTAGCCACCGACCTAATCAGAGTGAGTCCTTCAAAGCCGAAGGGATTGCGCTTTTCATAGAGGAAATCATTTACCTCTTTATTGAAGCACTCCGGATGCAGGCGGAAAATTTCTGTAGCATTGACTGCTAGCGGGCTGTCGACAAACACGGGGATCTCCGGCACACGTCCCGCTTCAAACAACTGGTGTAAAACGTAGAGAATCTGCTGAGTACGCTCCACGGCAAAACACGGAATGATGATTTTCCCACCACGCTTAATGGCCGCGTTGAGTACATCAGCAATGCTGTCATCAGCCCCCGCTCCAAGCTCATGCTCCCGCCCACCATAGGTGCTTTCCATCAGCATGTAATCGATCTCTTTCGCCGGCACTGGATCATTCAGCAGGTCATTACCTCCCCGACCAACATCACCAGAAAAAAGAAAGCGCTTGGTCTGACCGTCTTCCTCATCTTCGATCTCCAATAAAATCTGAGCACTGCCCAAAATATGGCCCGCATCATAAAACGACATGGTCACTCCTGGAGCAATCATCATCGGACGCTCATAGCCCACATTGACAAACTGCCTAAGGCACTTTTCCGCATCTTTTGCCCCGTAAAGTGGTTTAATGAGGGGCTTGTTCTTTTTTTTCAGATGCTTGTTGAGCCACTTGGTATCACTTTCTTGAATATGGGCACTGTCCTCAAGCATGACCTGACACAAGTCACGGGTCGCAAATGTAGCGTAAATATTGCCTTCGAAACCTTTACTGCAGAGATTGGGTAAGTTTCCCGAGTGGTCAATATGCGCATGAGAGAGAACTACACAGTCAATGTCTTTAGGATCAAAATAAGGAAAACAGCAATTAATCTCATAGGCATCATTTCGGCGCCCTTGGTATAAACCACAGTCGAGCAGGATACGCTTACCATTGACTTCTAACAGGTGCTGAGAACCCGTCGTAGTACCTGCAGCACCACAAAATTTAATTTTCATAGTACTATTCAAGAGCAAGACCCACACAGATGCAAGCAAGCAGCCTTTTTTCTGACCTCAATGTATTTACCGAGGAATGTTAGACTAGCTACCAAAGGGCCAAAACAATTTTAGTATACGCCCAAGAAAACTTCCTGATCCAGCTTCACGCTCTGCATCAAGAATCTGAGCGTAACGAATAAGTCCAACAGCCGTTGAGTATTGAGGGTCGCGGAAACTGGCGTGCACACCACTCATATTAACTTGGTCTGCGACATAAATGGACAGCCCAAACACCTCATTAGCAAGCTCAGTAAGCCCACGCATCCGGCTAGTACCACCTGTTAAAAATACTCCTGAGCCAATTCCTTGCAGGGCATCTTTTGGCAGGCGGTCACGGATGAGCCTGAGTGTTTCCTCGAGCCGTCCATGGATAATTTCATTGAGTAGTGATCTCTTGATCTCGCCTTCAACAAGTCCCTGGTCATCCTTGACGGATACGTTACCTATACCTCTAGCTGGATCACCGGAGCAGTCGCCCTCAGTTTTCTTTAAATCCTCAGCACGACTCAACGGAATTTTTGTAACCAAATGGATATCATTGGTGATGTGATCCCCTCCAACGGGAATACAGCCAGATGCCGCGATGGCGCCTTTCAGATACAGTACATAATCCGCAGTACCACCTCCGATATCGATGACAAGTGCACCAGCATCTTTGTGCTCTCTATCCAGTGCCACTTGAGCTGTCGCGATCGGAGCAAACACGACGTCGTCTACATCAAGTGGAATTTCCCTCACACACTTAATGCTGTTCTGAATACGGGTCCGAACACCGTGCACAATGTGAAAGTCAACTTCGAGTGAACGCCCAAGTAGCCCCACGGGGCTTACCGCATGCTCTTGCCCGTCTAGGCGGTAATGACGGATAAAGTTGTGCAGATATACATGATCACCTGGGATTGCCAGATCTCGTGCTATCTCAGTGGCTTCAGCAAGATGCCCGTGATGCACTTCTTCCTCCTCATCGGGCAAACGATAGGTTCCGCGGTTGTTGACACCCTCGATATGTAATCCGGTAACGGATAACAGCACACTACTAATATCTACATCACATATATCCTCAGCTTGAAGAAGAGCCTCCTTAACGCCTGCCCTTGCCTGCGGATAATCGGTGATCTCACCTTTCCTGATACCGGCACTGCGGGTTTCCCCTACACCAAGAATCTTGACGGAGCCATCAGGCTTCACCTCGCCAACTACCATACAGGTTTTGGTAGTACCAATTTCGAGGCCTACATGTATTTTTGATTTTGCCATTGGGTGAATAGAAAAGGTTTTAATTTAGCATTGTAGCTTTAATGAAATGCCATCGAATGCGGTGGCTGTCAATAAGCTTGGAATGAGTATGATAGAAATCTGAATGAGGCTTCTAGTGAGTCGTTGGTATGCGAGGTTTAATGAGCACTGGCTTATCTAGTGGGGCCATCTGTTTTTTAAATTCTACGGGTATATTCTTACGGGGCATCAAGTTCATCTGTTTGATTTCTTGTTTCATTCCAGGACTCTGACTGTTCCGGTTCTCAGCTAAGCAATGTTCATGAATAGTAATATAATTCTCAACCTGTCGTTTGTGCTCATACATGCCGAAAATAGCTTTTGATTGGCTATGACATACGAGCTCCATGGAGTAGTCATTGATCAATGTAATTTGCTCAGGCAACCACTCCTCGCGGACGTCAGCTTCACTGAATGTTTTCATCAGGTTTAGGGCTCTCATCAAGTCAACATGCTTCACCTTCGTGCCATGATCGAAGTCTTCGCTTTTTGCGGTGATCATAATGATAACGGGCAGATTCCTTGATGCCTGCCAAAGCGCTCCTTCACAAGGAAAGCTAACACCATTTTCATCAATCAATACACCATCAGCCCCACGCCCTAAGAAACCCACTGATTCGCACTGAATCCAAGCCACTGGAACACGCTCTTGAACTTTAATTTTCAGGGTTCCAGGAAGGCGGCGCTGAACTTCACATTGGATCACTTCAGGTAAGGCGCTCAACCTGTCACGGACATCTTCGGTACTGACAGCAAAAATGGTCGCCCCCAAATCAATACCCGCTAAATCCACTACCCTAGCATGATCGAGATAGCCGTTGGTCTGCAGATCAATTTCCTGAAGTTTGTATTTTTCATTATCTAAGAATAAGCTCTGCACACCTCGGTAGCTGCCTAATACGATGACGGCTAAGAGCATCAAACCAACCAAGACTTTAAAGCTTTTGCCCATACCTCGCATGACTTGATACATCACGATTCGGGGTGAGCTCACCTTAATATGCAGACGCTGGAGATCTCCCCCTTGGCGCACATTACGTTGGACAGCGGTGGTTTTCCTTCGAGCTTTTGATCTTGCCATGGTCGTATTCTAGGTTCGGTGTTTAAGAGAAATATCGGCGATGGTTTCGCATAAGGGGCCAAATTCGTAACCAGCTACTTGAGCCGCCTTTGGCAACAGGCTGCTAGCCGTCATTCCGGGAATGGTATTCGCCTCGAGAACGTAGGGCCTGCCGTCTTTGTCCAATAAGACATCTACCCGTGAGTATATTTCAATGCCCAGAGCACAGTGGGCAGCTAGGGCCGCATCCTGAACTGCTACCGTCGTAGATTCATCCAGATCAGCTGGGCAGTAGTAATCAGTGCCGCCATCATCGTTGAGCCACGGATACTTGTTTTTCATATCATAAAACCCACTGCGGGGAGCGATATGAACGATGGGCAAGGCAACACCATCCAATACACCGACCGTTAATTCTAAACCCTCAATGTACTGCTCAACCAAAACCTCATCACCATATTTTGCGGCATCCTCCATGGCTGCTGTCGCCTCAGACTGATCATGCACAATATGCACCCCGACACTGGAGCCCTCACAAGGCGGCTTTACCACGTAAGGTGGCGACATTGCAGGAAGCTTAGCACCAGCTGAACAATCAACGATTTCCGATACTGGTGTTGGCACCCCGTGGGCTAAAAAGACTTCCTTACTGGCAACCTTATCAAAAGCAACTTTGCTACTCTCTCTGCCAGCCCCGGTGTATGGCATTTGCATGCTCTCGAGGATTGCCTGCAGTTCACCATCCTCTCCAAAAGTCCCGTGAATGGTGTTAAAACAAAGTCCCGTGTCCGCAGGCAGCTCGAATGAGTGCCCCGTTACATCAACCGCAACGGCATTTAATCCCTGCTCTTTAAGCGCTGTCAAAACCGCATTACCAGACGCCAGTGACACCTCCCGTTCAGATCCGGGACCGCCCATGAGCACAGCGATGAGTGTTTCTTTATTCATATGCTTCTACTGAAATTTTCAATATGGTTTAAAATGTAAATTCATCGTCTCCGATGATTTGGACTTCCGTCTCCAAGTTAATCTCTCGCTGAGCCTTGGCCTCACGCCGGATGTGGTCGATCAAACCAAGAACATCCGAGGAGCTCGCTTTACCTCGATTGACAATAAAGTTTCCATGCTCGCTAGATACTTGGGCTTTGCCAAAAGACGCCTCCTTTAAGCCTAACTCATCGACAAGTTTCCCTGCGGGTATCTGTTCTGGGTTTTTGAAAATACATCCAGCACTTGCTGCGATAGGCTGAGAGGATCGTCTTTTTTGCTTTGATTGCTGAGTCCGCTCCTCGATCAATTCAGGGCCTGATGACTCCGCCTGAAAGCTCGCTTCCAGAGCGTAGTTTCTGCGCAGTTCTGGCACATTACGGTAAAGCGCTTTGATTTCCTCAGCACCACGCTTTCTGATTTCTCCATCCTCATCAAGAAAGGTAACCTCGACGACCTGATCAAAAGTTTCTATTCCCATCGCCCCTGCGTTCATTCGCAAACCACCACCAACATTACCCGGAATACCCTCCATCCACTCCATTCCGGTCAATCCATGCGCCGCTGCCACACTTGCTATTTTTTTAAACCGCGCCCCCACTCCTGATACGATCACATCTCCCTCAACGCGGACTTCAGAAAAATCACCCCCCACTGGGTGAATAACAGCGCCACGTATGCCGCCATCTCTGACCAACAAGTTAGAACCTCGCCCGACGATACGTTGTGGAATTCCACGGTCTCGGCAGTATTTGACGATTCTTGAAAACGCTTCGAAGGTATGTGGCTCCAGCCAATACTGCGCCGGCCCACCACACAGGATCGTGGTGTGGCGATTCATCGGCTCGTAAAGCTTAGCTTTGACTGAGGCGCCTTCTTCTTGCGTGCTTCCCTCATCGCAGCAACGTGTCATCTCTTCAATGACTGCCATATCACGCGCAATTTTTGTACCAATCTCGTGCACATTACCCGCACCCAAAGTAAGTAGTAAGTCACCTGACTTGAGCGCATTACCAACAACGTGGTGAGCATGCTGAATTGGACCCACTGCCTGAGCTGGAATATTACCATGTGCAGCAATCGCATCTACAATAGTTTGCGCAGTCACCCCCTCGATAGGTATCTCACTCGCTGGATAAATATCGGTGACTAAAACAAGATCTGCATCCTGTAGAGCCTTACCAAAGTCATCGGCTAACTTCTGCGTGCGGCTATAGCGATGCGGCTGAAAAACAACCACCAAACGTCCAGGCTTCAGTGAACGCGCCGTTTGCAGCGTGGCCTCAACCTCGGTAGGATGGTGACCGTAGTCATCGATAATACGCAACTGGGACGAGACATACTTGTTTTCAAACCTTCTACGTGCACCTGCAAAGGTTGCTAGAGCACGTGCCACGAGCTGAAAATCAACTTTCAGGGTGTCAGCAACGGTGATTGCGGCCAGTGCATTGAGCACATTATGTCTACCGGGAATGCCCAGCTCTACCCTTCCTAACCGCTCTCCTTTTTTAACAACATCGAATGACACCATGCCGCCACTTTCGTGGATTTCACTCGCCGTAAAATCGGCATCGTGCCAGCCATATGACAAGGCGCCTTCACGGCTTGCACATAACTCAGTGGCCACGGGGCAGCCTGCAAAATAGATTTTATTGCCAGCCGTCTGATCAAGCAATGTGGTGAAGACCTCCTTGATATGATCAATATCACGATAAAAATCCAAATGCTCCTCTTCAATGTTAAGGATTACCGCGTGTTGTGGATGATAAAGCGCAAGGGTTCCGTCACTCTCATCACCCTCTGCAATCATTACCTCACAATCCTCCTCCCAATGAGCATTGCTACCCAATACAGGGATCTCAGCACCCACATAGTGACACGGCATCATGCCGCCACGTCTTAAAACATGCGCGCACATCGCGGAGGTCGTTGTTTTGCCGTGCGTGCCAGATATAATCACTCCCTGCCTAGTGTGCAGGATCGCTGCCAAGCACTCTGCTCTTCTAATACAGGGAATACCCTGAGCTCGGGCCTCAGCTCGGGCAACGTTCTCTTTACGAACCGCAGATGAATACACCACCACATCGGCAGCATGCACTTCATCTGCACGATGCGGACTAGAAAAATTCAAACCCAAACCCTGCATGCGCTGGGTTTCCCCGCTGGTAACCATATCCGAGCCGCTAACATGATGGCCCATGCCCAGCAACAACAACGCCAAACCACTCATTCCAGAGCCCGCCACCCCTATCAGGTGAACCTTCACGGGATTGTCCCGGTCAGTTAATCGTTTGCTAAGCTCATCAATGTTCATACTCGGTTTTTATATCTGGAAATTGGCTGTGCTATTTGGTCATCACATCGGCAGAGATCAGATCGCAAATTTGCGCATCAGCATCACGGACGGCAAGAGCCGCAGCTTGTGTTGACATAGCCTTTCTATATTCATCATCTTCAACAATCTTGCTGAGATCAGCCACCAACTGACCAGCATCGAGCTCAGCTTCTTGCCTTAGAATGGCAGCACCAGCCGCATCAAAAACCTGGGCATTGACCGTTTGGTGGTCGTCGGCTGCGTGAGGATAGGGAACGAGAATTGATGGCATCGCCACATAAGCAAGCTCTGTCATGCTTGATGCTCCAGATCGGCAAACAGCAACATCACAGGCAGCATAAGCAGTCGCCATATCATCACAAAATGCAAGCACCCGGTAGCCTTCACGTTTACCTACTAGGGTTTTAACTCGGTCAAAATCATAGGCCCCAGTGATATGGATGAACTGCAGCCCGGGCATCGCCCTCGCGGCCTCAACAATGAGGGTGTTCAATGTTTGAGCCCCCTGACTACCACCCATCACCAATACCGCAGGACCGCCAGTATCCATGTCAGCTCATGCCGCACGGGAGTACCTGTAACAACCACCTCGGCATCAGGGAAATAGGAAGATGCCGCCTCCATTCCCAGAAGCACCTTACGACACCAGCGTGCGGTGGTTCGGTTCGCCTTACCCGGTAGAGCATTTGAATCATGCACGTAAGTCATCAAGCCGAGCTTTTTACCAGCTAGCACAGGAGGTAGAGACGTGAAGCCTCCCATACCAAGCACGACATCACATTGGTTCTGCAGCAGTATTTTACGGCACTGACGCACCGTGCGCCAGAGCTTGAAAAGAAAGGGGATCATCTTCGGCGACAAGCTCCACGGCTTTGCTATAGCTGGCACTGTATGAAATGCCAATCTGCCGTATTTTTCAGCCCCTTGGGCGTCTACCTTCTTCTCTGAAATTAACAACAGCACCTTGTGGCCGCGCCTATCCAGCTCCTCGGCAACAGCAACACCGGGAAACAGGTGCCCCCCAGTACCGCCACAGGCAATCAATATGTTGAATGTATCAGACATGCAGAGATTCAATGATTTACATGGTTCACAATGTAATTATCTCCCCTTCAGTATGTGGAAAAGCAGCGCATACAGCAATGATTAATATATGTTAAATAATAAAAATGCTGCTTTTCTGGCCTTACTGAACCCTCTATCTAAAGCGTCTACCCGCAACATGCCTCCACACTTGCCTTCAGAGCCACTATCTGAGAGACTTTCATTACTATGAAAGATTCATTCATTTTACTCATCATCATTCTTTGCGGCTGTGGCTGGGTCGCCAGTAAATACGTGCAGAAAGCCAACACTAGTAGTGACGAAAAAACCCGCTTCATCGAGCTTGCCGAAGAATACAATGACGACGCTAAGCTCTTTTTGATCGAACAAGCGAAGGCGCATCACGAGGAGGCCTTTAAAGCCTCGTATCGCATGTGGGTGCTTTCACCCATCGCCGAGCTCGACCTCTCGTCCCATTACGATGAAAAAACTTACTACCGCACACTTGGAAAAAAGATCAAGCAGGCTGCGGATCAGGCGGGGCAGCAAGGCGCCTATAAAATGCTTCTCGATATGGCCAAGCACTATGGCGTAAAGCTAAAAACCCAAAAGCCGGTATCAAAACCCTCACCCGAAAAAACCGCAACTAAACCGCAGGCGCCTAGAGAGTCTCTTTTAAAAAGCGGCAAACTCGGAGACAAAAGAACCATCCCGAGCAGTCGCAAGCGATACGATGACCGATAAAGGACTCAGCCGAGACTCCGTTCAGCTCTTCCTCTCCTCCACAGATTGGAAAACCACTTTTTCAGGTTCACACCTTGCCGCAGGCTACAAGATAGCCCGTGCCAAGCAGGTCACCAGCTGCCTCATTGAGGAATTGGATACAGGGGATATTGAGATCACCGCATCCGTGATGGAGCGCTCTGGCCACCAAGAGGAAACCACCATTGCATTATGGCAGGAAAGCGGCGCAATGCAGCTTGATGCCTCTTGTACGTGCTCTGTTGGCGTCTGTTGTGAGCATGCTGCTGCTGCACTCGAACATCTAACACGGCCAGGCAGGCTGGAAAGCGCCTACGGAGAAATAACTGAGCAGCCGCAAACAAAAACTCTCCATCAGCAAGCCACCCCCACCTCTCCCCCCAACTCTCCCCCCACCTCGCTGACAAGCCCAAGCGACTCAAATTCAGAAGCCAAGGTATCCTTTCAACTTCACATTGAAAAACGCCCTCAAGGCACAAACTTCAACTGGCTACCCGATGTCTATGCCACTGCGTACGCGATCTACGGCAAAGATAAATACCCGCTTGATCCTGCTGGCAACATCCGCAAACCACGTCAGCGAGCAGCTGAAATGACGGCCCTGCAGACCCTCTACGCTCTCGATCTCCTGCCAGGTGCTGAACAACCACCGCCATCACTAAGGAAACTCTCAAGCCCTCATCAAGATGGCACGCTCTGGTCACCTGACCATAAACAATGGCAACCCTCACTCTACTGGCAACGCTTTCACCACGAAGCTATTACCGCGCTGGAGAAACGAGGCTGGCGAGTCACTATCGCAGCAGGAGCCATCAACCCGCCCCTTAAGTTTGAAGCCTCCAGCTGGCGAGCAGAATTTATCGATGAAGGTAGAGGTTGGTTCAGCCTCTCTGCTGGCTTCGAAGTCGATGGTGAGGCAATGGATCTGCAGCCTATTCTGGCAACTCTGGTTGAATACAATTTCCTCGAACTCACCGAGGGCATGCCTGACGGTCAAGAATTCCTCGTTTTTCTGGTAGGAGGAGAACACGCTGGCCGCGGTATCACCTTACCCGTAGGCCGGTTCCGCCGTATCCTCAAGCACCTCGGCGAGCTGATGGATTTCAAGTTCAACGGTAAACCCGTCAAGCTTCACAAAATAGAGGCGGCCTCACTTTCCGAAATACTCAGCGAAGAAGATCCCGAATTCTCCTTACCCGCAGAAATCGAGGCCCTACGGGACTCTTCCCTCAAGCAGGAGCAGGCAAGTATTCCGGAGACACTCAAGGCAACGCTACGCAGCTACCAACGTGAGGGTTATGAGTGGATGCAGTTCCTTGCTAGTCATGGACTTCATGGTGTTCTGGCTGACGATATGGGACTGGGTAAAACCATGCAGACACTAACTCACATTCTGGCAGAGAAACAAAAAGGCAACACCCTGCCAAACCTAGTCATCGCCCCCACAAGTGTGGTTGAAAACTGGCAACGTGAAGCCGCTAAATTTGCCCCCTCACTGAAGGTCACCATTCTTCAGGGTGCTGACCGTCATCGTCGTTTCTCTGATCTCTCCGATACGGATATTGCGCTCACCTCCTACGCCCTGCTGCACCGTGATCTCGAGCAATTCAGCCAACAGCCCTTCCACCTGCTGGTGCTTGACGAGGCCCAGCACATCAAAAATCCAGCTGCTCAAGTCTCTCAGGCCGTTCGCCAGCTCGATGCGCGTCATCGCCTATGCCTATCTGGCACACCTATCGAAAACCACCTTGGTGAGCTTTGGAGTCTTTTCGATTTTCTGATGCCAGGCCTACTCGGCAATGCCGAGACCTTTCGTGAAACCTTCCGCACACCCATCGAAAAAGAAG
>JAACFN010000234.1 GCA_009937455.1 Verrucomicrobiaceae bacterium
CCTGAGGTGACTCGGCTCTTACGAACGAAGTCGAGCAAGGAGGTCTTACCGTGGTCTACGTGACCCATGAAAGTAATAATGGGAGCGCGGTATTCGAGTGTCTCCTGATCTTCCTCCTCGATTTTCTTTGCCTTAGGCTCTTTGATCTTTTTCTTCTCCTTGTGAACGCCGCCACCCTTCTCACGCTTTTCACGCTCAAAAGTGAAACCATGCATTTCACAAAGTTTTTCTGCGATGTCAGGCTCAATTGCCTGGTGTGGAGCTACAAAAACTTCCAACTTGATCAAGTCAGCCATCAGCTGGAATGACTTCAAGTCCATCAGATCAGCCAAGGCACTGACAATAATCGGGGGCTTAATAGTAATAACATTACCCGATTTCTCACCTCCCTCAACAGCTCCCTGATCACCCTCTGCAGTAGCTCCGTCCTCGTTAGCATTTGCCGCTGCTTGATTGGCGGCAAACTCATCGTCCTTGTTGTCGGCGAGTTTTGAAATAGCGGGCAGCTTCTTTTTGTCCCCGCCCTTTTTACGAACTACCGATGTCTTTCTCTCAGCGCCTTCTTCCTCAAAAATATCGAGAGCCTCCTTTTTTTGGTCATCCACGGTTTTCACCTTGGACGCCTCTTCACGTTGCCGCTCACGACGCGATAATTTCTTGTCGGCGTCGCTGATGAGATCGAGGCTTTCCTTGTTTTTTTTAGGTGTATCGCTTGATTCTGCCATGCTGAATGTTGAGTGGTGGGGGTATATTAAGGGGGTAAATTTTGTGTCTTTCGATGTCTATTAAATAAATGGAACTGAGGCAGCCTGTAATTAAGCTTCTGTGCTTTCGGCCTTCTGCTCAGTGTCTTCGTCTGCCTCGGCGGCTACAGCTTGCTCTTCAACCGGTGCCTCTTCAACCGGTGCTTCATCAGCAGGTGCCTCTTCAGCCGGTGCCTCTTCAGCCGGTAATTCATCAGCAACATCCTGCTGCTCGGTCACCTGCTCAGATGCAGGCTCCTCGCTTGGAGATGCTGGCGTTTCACTTGCGGCCGGAACAGCCTTGGCCAAAATGGCTGCAGCTTGATCTTCATCGATTTCAAGTGCTTGAGCGATATATTCTGCTGGCATTTGCGCCACCAGATCGATGCTGGCACCACCTGCTCTAAAGAGCTTGTCTGCCATTTCATCATTGATACCAAGTTCTTCGGCCAAGTTATGAGCCGCGTCAGTTACGCGCTCTTCAAATTGTTCGTGCTGAGTCTCGTCCTTGCTGACCTGGACATCCCAGCCCATGAGCTTAGCGCTGAGGCGGGCATTCTGTCCACGACGGCCAATCGCCTTGCTGAGTTCTTCCTCGTCAACGGTCACGGAAACCACTTTGTTTTCCTTATCGAGGCTGATCGTGCGGATATTGGCAGGCTTGAGAGCATCTACCACAAAGACAGCAGGATCATCACTCCAACGAATGATGTCCACCTTCTCGTTATTAAGCTCACGCACAATGTTTTTGACGCGCGCTCCACGCAGGCCAACACATGCGCCTACTGGATCCACCTTGTCATCGTTACTGGCAACAGCAACCTTGGTGCGGTATCCTGCCTCACGGGCGATGCCACGTAGCTCAACGGTATTATCAGCAATCTCTGCGACCTCTGATTCAAAGAGACGACGCACAAAGTTAGGGTGTTTCGACTGCCACCACGTATACGCGGATGCGGTCACCGATATTGTATTCCTCAGTAACGACACGTTCACGAGAAGGGATACGACCTTCAAATTTACCAAGGTCGATCATCACATCACTCTTCTCAAAGCGACGCACCGTGCCACTGACGATATCACCAGCACGGTCTTTATATTCTTCATAAATCATTTCCTTCTCAGCCATGCGCAGGCGCTGCATCATGGTTTGCTTAGCAGTCTGAGTGGCAATACGACCAAAGTTCTTAGGTGTGACGTTGAATGAAACAGTATCACCCAGCTCAGCATCGGGCTTATTCTTGCGAGCAATAGAAATAGGAACCTCGTTGAACTTATCAACATAATCGTCATCTGCGACTACACTCAAAGTGGCGTGAATAGCAGTATCGCCCTTGCGAGTATCTACATCGGCATGAAGTTCCTCAATAGCGTCTGCTCCAGGTACCATTTTGCGGTAGGCTGAAATGAAGGCAAACTCAAGAGCGGCAAGGACCTTCTCCCGGTCGATACCCTTTTCTTTTTCATAGTAATCAATGAGTGCGACGATGTCGTTAGTCATGGCTTTGGATGCGTAATTGAATGTTGTTGAAAATGAGGCCGCACAATTGCTAGGAATCGTAAGGCTTATTGGTCATTTGAATGGTTACCAGAATCCCCGAGACACAAAAGAGTGGGTCAAATGACCCACCCCCGAACGTTACGCAGAGCTGATGCCGCATACCTGTATGGCCCAAACGCTTATCTGACAAGCAGAAACTCGCTCTTTCTTTTAAAAGTCGGGACAGATTTACAGCCTCGAAGCAGCCGATCCATAGCCCTTAATCCTATTCTTTGCCGGTGTATTCCTTGGTGGAGCTTCATCACGTAAAAAACCCGCCTTGGTGGCGGGTCATTTAAAAGAAAGTACGCAGACTGGGATTGAGCTCGCCCGCTCACTCTCTACTGAAAACCATGCCTCCTCCTCCGTCGGCATGTTCAAGGATATTGGCCGCGATGCGCGACCAGATCTGTAGTCAAACCAAGGTTCTCATCCCAGACTGCTTTAGATTAAAGACTTCAGAACCCGCTAACGTAAAAAACCCGCCTTGGTGGCGGGTCATTTAAAAGAAAGTACGCAGACTGGGATTCGAACCCAGGACCAATTGGTTAAAAGCCAACTGCTCTACCAACTGAGCTACCTGCGCCTTGATTGGATTTCTTTGGCCTGACGTGCGTTGAGGCAACATCAGGCGGGGCGCAAAATACGTACAGGCTTCATTTAGGCAAGAGAAAATTACCCGTTTCTCTAGTTTTTTTTATAGGCAAACCCGGGAACTCAGAATTAATCCCGCTAGTTCCCTCCTCTATCCGCCATTTGCCGATATTTCAGCTCATACCTCAGGTATTTCAAAAAGCAGTCATTCGCCACTGAAGAACCGGCGGTACACACTCAGCTATGCCCCACGAGACTAAGCCGCACTAATCTCGTAGCGGAGGTTCTTGATGATGAACTCCTGACGATCTGGGGTGTTTTTTCCCATGTAAAATGCAAGCATCTCCTTGATACCCTTACCCTCCTCCATGAGCACTGGATCGAGCCGCATATCGGGGCCGATCATGAATGCAAACTCATCGGGAGAAATCTCACCAAGACCCTTGAAACGTGTTATTTCTGCGGCCTTACCTAGCTTATCCAGAGCAGCCAAACGCTCATCATCATCATAGCAGTAAATTGTTTCCTTTTTGTTTCTTACCCGAAACAAAGGGGTCTGAAGAATATACAGGTGCCCATCCCTAACAAGCTCTGGGAAAAACTGCAGGAAAAAGGTCAATAGCAGCAAGCGAATGTGCATACCGTCGACATCCGCATCCGTAGCGATCACCACCTTATTATAACGTAGCGCGTCCAAATCCTCTTCAATATCTAGCGCGTGCTGCAGCAGATTAAATTCTTCATTTTCATAGACCACGTTACGCTTCATCCCAAATGAATTGAGTGGTTTACCGCGCAGTGAAAACACCGCCTGAGTTTCCACATC
>JAACFN010000057.1 GCA_009937455.1 Verrucomicrobiaceae bacterium
GACCTGCCCCAGGAACCGATCAACCCCTACGGTGCTACCAAGCTGCACGTCGAGCACATCCTCAAGGACCTCGCCCGCTCAGGTGAAATCTCCTCAGCCGTATTCCGCTACTTTAACGCCTCGGGAGCCGCAGCAGATGGCACCATTGGTGAAGATCACAGCCCCGAATCACACCTCATTCCCTTGGCTATCTTTGCTGCCACTGGACAGCGCGGCGCCCTCAAGATCTTTGGCACCGACTACCCGACACCTGATGGCACCTGCCTGCGTGACTACATCCACGTCGATGATCTTTCCCGTGCCCACATCGCCGTCTTCGACAAACTGGCAACACCTAACACCTTCGTTCACTACAACCTCGGTACCGGCAAACCCACCTCCGTGCGCGAGATCCTCGACGCCGTCGAGCGTGTCACTGGCCTAACCGTGCCCGCGGAAGAGGATGTGCGCCGCCCTGGGGACCCACCCTCTCTGTATGCCGACAACACCAAAGCCCGCACCGAACTGGGATGGGAGCCGCAACACATGGATATTGAATCCACAATCACGACCGCCTGGAAATGGCACCAGTCCCACCCGGATGGTTATGGTGAGGCCAAAGAGTAGAGCCTAGTGAGCACTCCCCTGGCCCCGTCAGGTATGCGTCATACCCTAGTCATGTATTAGCGAGGAACTGACCTTGACTCCCTTGCCCGTTGGATTGAATCTATCGCCATGCCGACCGAGCTTCATTACTGTCCAGACTACTTCGCTTACTCACGCCGCAAGACGCGTGAAATCATGGTTGGCAATGTTGGTGTTGGCGGAGACAACCCAATCCGGGTGCAGTCCATGATCACCTCTGACACGCGTGACACAGAGGCATGTGTGAAACAAGTGCTCGATCTCGCCGAGGCAGGATGTGAAATCGTCAGGATTACCGCCCAGACCAAAAAATATGCGGCCAATCTGGAAAATATCCGTGACGGCGTGCGTGCTGCGGGGTGTGACGTGCCGCTGGTAGCAGACATCCACTTCAAACCCGATGCCGCTTTTGAAGCCGCCAAATGGGTGGAGAAAATCCGCGTCAATCCCGGCAACTACGCCGACAAGAAAAAATTCGAGATCCGCGAATATTCCGACGAGCAGTATGCCGAGGAACTAGATCGTATCCGCGAAGACTTTGCCCCACTCGTCGAGCTCTGCAAAGATCTTGGCCGTGCCATGCGCATTGGCACCAACCACGGCTCTCTCTCGGACCGGATCATGAACCGCTACGGTGACACCCCGCTCGGCATGGTGGAGAGTGCCCTCGAGTTCGCCCGCATCGCCCGGGATCATGACTACCATAACTTTTGCTTCTCGATGAAGGCCTCTAACCCGAAGGTCATGATTGAGGCATACAGGCTGCTCGTAGCACGCCTTGACCATGAAGGACCAGACTGGAACTACCCCATTCATCTCGGCGTCACCGAGGCAGGCGACGGCGAAGACGGCCGCATCAAGTCCGCCATTGGCATTGGCTCTTTGCTAGCCGACGGCGTTGGAGACACCATCCGTGTGTCACTCACCGAGGATGCTGTTTATGAAATCCCGGTTGCCCAAGCCATCGTGGCGAGTATTGAAAATTCACACCTGAGTGACGACCCCGCAGGCTCCCAGCGAGGCACACTTTCCTACGATCCTTTTTCCTACGAGCGCCGCCACAGCCATGAGATGAAGATCAATGGCCACAAGCTTGGGGCTAGTAACACCGTGCGGGTATTTACCTCACGCAAGAAATGGGAAGCTGTTGCGGAAGATTCGAACATCATTGAGCTGGACCCTTGGGACACAGCCTCGATTCAGGAAGTCAACGCCATGCGCGAGCCGCAGCTCGTCACCGTCAAGGACGGCTGCCACAATGCCGCGGTTATCCACGCATTCCGCCTGCTCGCTTCCAAGCTCTCCGCCCATCACCCCATTCTACTTAAGGACACACTCGAGCCGAGCGTAGATGCTGGCAAAGATTTCCTTGATGCCTTGCTCGTCGCCTCTCGCAACATCGGATCGCTCCTCTGTGATGGTATCGGCGACGCCATCCTCATTCAGGGAGAAGAAGCACCAGGGCAATCACTGCGCCTCGCCTATAACATCCTACAGGGAGCAGGTTCCCGAATTTTCAAGACTGATTACGTCGCCTGTCCGTCCTGTGGCCGCACCTTATTTAACCTGCAGGAAACCACCCAAAAAGTACGCGCTGCCACCGGCCATCTCAAGGGCGTACGCATCGCCATCATGGGCTGTATTGTCAACGGCCCCGGTGAAATGGCAGATGCAGACTTCGGTTATGTTGGCGGCGCCCCCGGCAAGATCAACCTCTACGTCGGTAAGCAGGCCGTCAAATTCAACATCCCAGAGCAAGAAGCCGTCGATCGCCTCACCGACCTCATTCGCGAACACGACAAATGGATCGACGCTCCTGCCGTGGTCAGTTCCTGAAACCCTCTGCCGCCTGCACCTCTGTGCCAAAGGCCGCAATGGAGAACTTAATCCGATCACTCCAGTTCACCCCCGGGTGAGCCAGAGCTTGTTGCTGTATCTTTTCCAGACGATGTCGCAGGCCAGTGGCATTTGCCAGTTGAATGGCCAGCCCTGGTCTGGCGTTAAGCTCAATAACCACCGGACCACGGACCTCATCCACAATCAGGTCAGCACCTAGGTAACCCAGACCTGTCATCTCGTAACCTTTGGTTGCCATTTCAAGCACTTGATCCCAGCCGGGAATATAAAGACCTATTAATTCTGTATCCAGATCGGGGTGTTTTGTCACCGAGTCACCATGATGCACGGCATGTATTGTTCTACCTGTCGTTAGGTCAATACCAATACCAATCGCACCTTGATGAAGATTCGCGCGCCCATCAGACTGCCGTGTCGCAACACGCAGCATGGCCATCGCCGGGTAGCCGTGCAGCATAATTACACGTACATCTGGGGCACCCTGGTAGCTGATTTTGGCAAGTTCATGATGGCTGCTGATACAGGCCTCCACCATCGCAACATCACGACTACCGCCTAGACTATACAGACCACCGAGAATCTCCCTAGCATGCCGCTGCACCTCCTGCGACGTCATAACGATGCCGCTCGCCTTGACAAATTTATCGCCTCGCCGCCCCTTGATCACCAGCACCCCCCTGCCCCCACTGCCCCGTGAAGGCTTTATGACAAAGGAATCATAATGGCTCAGTATTGAGCTCATGTCCTTAAGCTGCTGCTGGGTATGAAACACATGATAAAGCTCTGGTATCGCCAACCCCATTTCCCGGGCCAGCAACTTGGTCACAAGTTTGTCGTCAACCTTACGATAAAATTTCCTCTTGTTGTTAGGCAACAGATACGTCCCGTTCCTCTCATTCAAACCAATCACCCCGAAGCGCTTAAGTTCGCTCGGCAAAACCAACCATCTATGCCACCACTTTTTCACGCGTTTACATCAGCTGCGCTTCGGAATCGAAACAACTCGGTCAAGCGATAACCCGTATAACGACCAAGCAGGAGAATCACCGCTAAGAGAATCAGCAGCACTTCCGGAAAATATTCCACCCAATATCTGGCAGCTTCGATTTTCATCATCGCAAATGCGGCTACCGCTGCCACTAAACTACCAACGACCTGATAGATCGCACTAATCGCCCCTTCCTCATCCCAGATCAAGGACATGCGCTCAATGGTCCAAGCGAGGACAATCATAGGAAAAACCGTTACCCTCAAGCCATCAGCAGCTCCAATCTTATAACTCAGTAAACTCACCGCCATCATGAAAATCGTCACAATCACAACACAGGCCGCCACACGAGGAACCACAAGCAAGTTAAACTTTGAGAGCATCGCGCGAAACATCAGCCCACCAAACAGCATCGACAACAGCATGATGAGTGCTGCACTCATTGGCAGCTCTAGAAAAGCCAAGCCCAATAAAACCGGCATGAATGTCCCGAGTGTTACAAGACCAACTAGGTTACGCAGTAACACCACAGCAAGCACACCAATTGGAATCAGAGCGGCATAGCGAAATGGCGCGCGCTCACTCACTGGCAACGCCGAGATAGTGGCAATCCACCAAGGTGATTCTGCCATCCTCTCAGCTACCCCCGCAGGAGCACGCTCCTTGATCGCGGTGAATGTCACCTCAGAGTTCTCTCCACCATAAACCTCAAGCATGCTGCGGGCGCGCGTCCAGAGCACAATATTTTCCATGCTACCTCCATCCGGCAATACCACACGCCAGACATTTTCCGCACGGTCATAATACTCAATCAAATTAATCGGCCGGTGTGCCCCACGCTCCTCTTCCAACTTAACACCCAAACACGAACGACATGGAATGCCTCCCATTTTCAGTAGATCCATGGCAAAATGCTGCTCCCACGTATCCGGGTACTTCTTTTCGTAATAATGCTGCAAAAAGGAAAACGACTCATCATTCGGCTTTTTTTGAAACTGCTGCTGCACCTGCTTGACATAGGTAACATCATCCGCCGAGCGTTGCCTAACGGCCTTCACCACAGCAGCAAGAGCTACTCCGCGTGATCCTTTCGCCCTCACCTCCCGCGCCTGAGGAACCTTGGCCGAACGCGGCTGTGCAAACTCGTATCGTCCTGCGCCCTCCTTTACACGCACACGGTAATAAATCAACTGTCGTCCCACGGGCTCACGTGCCGACCAAAATCCAACCGGAAGGCCATCTTCCTGCTCAACGGAAAAACCATAACCAAGAGATATCTGATCACCCTCTTCGGGGTCCAGCCAACCTTCGCCGGGCAACGCCAGCACCACCTTGATCGGCTTCCCTGTGGCCTCATAGGAAATCCTCGCCTCTATCAGCCATACCCCACGTTCTTGCTCGGGAAGCAAAGGCACGTTAAGAACCCTATTTTTGTATATAATTCCAGCAGCACTCAATAAAATGAGCGCTGTAACGAGACCAGACAGAGAAAACAGCCGCTTGAGCATGGAGTTGAATTATTTTTTCACAGGCGCCGGCTTTTTCTTCGCCGGAGCCTTGGGTTTACTGTGAAGATCTGTCCTACTCGCATCTACCGCGCCCAAATCATGAAGGGCATTCCTGCCAATGAGCACCTCGCAAACCATGTTACTACGATCGTTAAGATTAAACTCCGTTTCTAATTTCTGACCACCGATTTGAAGCATCAATGGCACCACGTAACGTGTGTCCAACCCGCCAGAATCATTTTTAAGCCTAGCCACCCTAATAACCGGAGCCTTATGGCGGTAGCGCGCGCCCGTCTTGCTATCAGGATCGCAGATCGTAAATTTCACCCACTTCTTACCGTCGAGCTCAAAAGTCTCGATGTTTGTTGCATGTATCGAGCAAGTTTTAGCGCCCGTATCCAGCTTGGCGCGCAAAATAATCTCGGGCCTAATCACCCATACCCATTCTTTCCACCCGAAAATGAGTGACGGACTGGCTTTAGGCTCGATGCTTTTCTTTGCGACTTCTGCCTGCGGTTTTGGTTCAGATTCTATTTCTAGCTCTGCCGCTTCGACCTCAACCTCCTCCGTCTCCGCCTCTGCTTTTTTAGGAGTTAGTTTTTTGTGTTCTGTTTTCCCGCCCTCAACTTTACCAGCACCTGCTTGTGGCACAATGGGACCCTGGCCACTACAACCTAGTGTTGGAACCAAAACAACAAAAGCCATGACAATAGCCATCCACTTTCTCTCTTTCCCCATGATCATACGAACGATTTAAACAGCTATTGAGGCCTGTTGTAGAGAACTAAATGAGCTTCTTGAAAAACAAATCACCTTCAGTGAGTTGATTGCTCTATCTGGTGCCAAACCTCTTTAGCTACCCCTTGCTCAGTGCGTATAAAAAGTTCCTGCAATCCCTTCGAAGTTTGCGTCACCGCCTTGAGCCCACCGGAAACCTCTCGCTGCACACGGATCTCCCCTGTTTTACCACCTTGTCCCAGCGACTTACCTCCGTAGGACCTACCAATAATCACGCCCACCACTCCAGGCATCGCCTCGATCTTACTAATCGCCCGTAGACACTCCTTGGAGGAACTTTGATGACGACCTCGGGATGGCATGACGAAAAATAGGCTGTGGTGTTAAGCACCTGTACTCAAAAAATCGATAATCCGCTGCTTAGGTCGGCCAATGATCGCCTTGTTACCACGCAATAAAACAGGACGTTGGAGTAGCTGCTTGTGCTTGATCAAAATCTCGACGACCGCCTCTGCATTATCCACATAATCCTCGGGCACAAGCTCGAGCTTTTTAAACTTCGAGTCCTTACGCACCAGATCCTCGACTGGGTCTTCCAGCGCCTTCACTATTTTTTCCAAGTCTCCACGCCCCGGCGGAGTCTTGATGTAGAGGATCACTTCATGATCAACTCCCAGTTCCTCGGCGACCGCCAAGGCATTTTTTGAAGAGCCTCAGTGTGGATTGTGGTAAATCAGTGTTTTTGCCATACCCGTTAAAAGCACGAAGCCTGATGAATTTCAAAGTTAAAAAACCCAGCCTTAATTCCAGCCCCTGACAACAAGACATTGTTCCAATCGTTCATCGAAAAAAACGCATTGCTTACTTCACCAGTTCGTTTTTATCGATTAGATTATCCCTCATGGCCGCTGAGATAAATCCAACATCACCTGATCAGCCCCCAAGGCAAAAAAAGGCCAAATCCCATGCAGGCGGCACGCCCGCGGTAGCATCCGCCATCAAGCATGTGATGAAAACCGCGGGTCCTGTCCGCGGCACCAAGGCCTTGCTAGAGCTCAACCAGACCGACGGCTTTGACTGCCCAAGCTGCGCCTGGCCAGACCCTGACGACCACCGTGCCGTCTCTGAGTTCTGTGAAAATGGAGCCAAAGCCGTTGCCTCTGAGGCCACCACACGGCAGATCGGCAGAGACTTCTTCCGCAAACACAGCATCGCCGAATTACTCGAACAAAGTGACTACTGGCACGATCAACAAGGCCGCATTACTGAGCCTATGGTCCTGCGCCAAGGACAGTCTCACTACCAGCCTATTACCTGGGACGATGCCTTTCAGCTTATCGGCAGTGAACTCAATGCGCTCGACCACCCCGACGAAGCCGCGTTCTACACCTCCGGACGCGCCAGCAATGAAGCCGCGTTCCTCTATCAACTTTTTGTCCGCACCTTCGGCACCAACAACCTGCCCGATTGCTCAAACATGTGCCACGAGTCGAGTGGAACCGCCATGAAACAATCCGTCGGCGTAGGCAAGGGCACCGTCACCCTCGATGATATCTACCAGGCCGACACCATCATCTGCATTGGCCAGAACCCAGGCACCAACCACCCGCGCATGCTCTCCGCATTGGAAAAAGCCGTGGAGAACGATGCCCGAATCATCGCCATCAACCCGCTCAAGGAAGCTGGGCTCGTGGGTTTTGCCCACCCGCAGAAAGTATCCGGCATGCTCGGCAAATCCACCCCCCTGGCATCACAATACCTGCAGGTGAACTTAAACGGCGACCTCGCCCTCCTCCGCTCCCTCGGCAAGGAACTCTTCGAGCGCGACGCCCTCGATGCACCCTTTATCGATGAGCACACTCAAGGCGTCGACGCCTACCGTAAGGTCTGTGCCAATGCAAACTGGGATGAACTCACCAGCCTCTCTGGCATCGGCAAAAAAGAAATCAAACAACTTGCTGACACCATCTTACGCGGCGAGCGCAAACTTATCACCTGCTGGGCAATGGGCATTACCCAACACCGCAACGCCGTTGCCACCATCCGTGAGATCACCAACATCCACCTCATGCTCGGCGCCATCGGCAGACCAGGAGCCGGCCTCTGTCCGGTCCGCGGCCACAGCAATGTCCAGGGGGATCGCACCGTCGGCATCTACGAGAAAATGCCCGAAGCCTTCCTCGCCGCTCTTGATCAAGAGTTCGGCATCACCTGCCCGCGCAAGCATGGCTATGACACCGTCGAAGCGATCCTCGCCATGCACCGCGGCGACGCCAAAGTCTTTTTCGCCCTCGGCGGCAACTTCCTGCAAGCATCTCCAGACACCAACTTCACAGGCGAGGCTCTCTCCAACTGCGCACTCACCTGCCACGTTTCCACTAAGCTTAACCGTAGCCACCTGATCACCGGTAAAACCGCCCTCATCCTCCCCTGCCTCGGCCGCAGTGAACGCGACACTCAGAATGAAGGCGACCAGTTTGTCACCTGTGAAAACTCTATGAGCATTGTGCACATGTCACGGGGCAAACTGAAACCAGCATCACCCGATTTACTCAGCGAACCAGATATCATTGCGAGGCTTGCCGAAGCCACCCTTGGCAATCTCGAGAAAATCGACTGGCGCTGGCTTGTTGGAGACTATGACCGCATCCGTGACTTAATCGAGAGAGTCATCCCCGGCTTCGCCCCCTTTAATCAACAAGTGCGCGAGCCAGCTGGATTTTACCTACCTAATACAGCCAAACAAAGGGTATGGGACACCCCCTCAGGCAAAGCTGAATTCAGCGCAGCCGATGTCGAGCAAATCCAAGTTGCCGAGGGCAGACTCATCCTCCAAACCCTCCGCAGTCACGACCAATACAACACCACCATATACGGCCTCAACGACCGCTACCGAGGCATCGGCATGGGACGGCGAATCATTTTCCTCAACCCTGATGACATGCAAACACGTGACATCCGACCCGTTTCACTTGTCGACATCACCAGCCATTGGCAGGACGGCGAAAGAAAGGTGGAAAAATTCTACGCCATCCCATACGATATTCCTCAAGGCACAGCGGCCGCCTACTTTCCCGAGGCCAACCCGCTAGTACCGCTCAATTCCACCGCTTTGGAGAGCAATACTCCGACCAGTAAATCGATTGAAATAAGCATCAACGCAGCACGCTAACCATGGCCAAAAAAACCTACCAAGTCTACATCCTCAAAAACCGTATGAACCGCCGTTTCATCGGCAAAGCGGAGGATGCTCAAGCGGAGCATACGGCACACAACAAAGGTCAGTTCAAAGGCACCAAAGCATTCAAACCATGGCAAATGGAATGGTGTAGCGACCAACTGTCTCGCAACGACGCTCTTCGCCTCGAAGAAGAGCTGCGCCATCATAAAACCAACACCCCTATGTTAGAGTCCATCACGCATAAACACGAGATGGGAATGTAGGTCACAAAAACCACTAGCCTACTGGCATTTTGAGGTTATAGTTCGCGCATGGACAATTCCTACGCCAACTCATACGCCAATCCATACACCGTTGCATCTCAGTCCGTCGACGTACGCGCTGAGTTTGTTCGCAAAACATACGCCCACCTTGCAGGTGCGGTCGGCGCCTTTGCCCTCATTGAAGCCTCGCTGCTTTCCATCCCGGGTATCGCCGGCACCGTATTTGGTCTCTTGGGAGCTAGCAGCTACAGCTGGCTCATTGTGATGGGTTTATTCATGTTTGCTTCTCACTTCGCCAACAAGTGGGCCATGAGCTCAACGAGTCTCAATATTCAGTACATGGGACTTGGTCTCTATGTCGTCGTTCAGGCTCTCATCTTCCTGCCGCTCCTTCTCATGGCCATGAAAATGACGGGTGATGCTACCCTGATCATCAAAGCTGGTGGTGTTACCGGCCTGCTCTTTGCTGGGCTTACCTTTGTTGCCTTTACCACCAAGAAGGACTTCTCCTTCCTCGGTGGTTTTCTCAAGATTGGAGGCCTGATCGCCATGGGAGTCATCGTCATCGCGATCATCTTCCCCTCCTTCATCACGCTCGGCTTCTGGTTCTCAGTGATCATGGTGTTATTCGCCGCTGGCTCCGTGCTCTACAGCACCAGCAACATCATTCACCACTACAATACCAACCAGTATGTGGCCGCCTCACTTGGACTTTTTGCCAGTGTCGCACTGATGTTCTGGTATATCCTGCGCATCTTCATGTCGCGGGACTAAAGCTCAGCAGTTCACCACTTAGCCGATAATTCGCTCTTCCCCCGAGTAGATATTAAACTTCGGCGGACGCAAAAAACCGATCAAGGTCTGGCTACTTTCGCGCGCAAACTCAACGGCTAACGACGAGGGTGCGGAAATAGCCGACACCACTGGGATGCGCGCCACCAAGGCTTTTTGCATCACCTCAAAAGAAACTCGGCCAGATACCTGCAGCAGGGTTTTTGAGAGATCCGTTCCATGTTCTGTAGCCCATCCAATGACTTTATCGATGGCATTGTGACGACCCACATCCTCACGCAAAACAAGAATTTGGCCATCCGCCCCACAAAGCGCGGCCGCATGTAAACCCCCGGTATCGGCAAACACTTCCTGGGCCGAACGCAGCGCATCGGGCAAAGCCATCACGGTAGCAACCGGAACAGTGAAATTGCTCGCCTTGCCACAGATACCGCACGATGAAGCACTGAACAAATTCCTGCTCAGCCGATCATGATCTAAGACGATACCATCGGCGAGAAATACGTAAGCGTGATTCTGTTTATTTTCGAGATCGATACGCACCACATTATTGAGTGAATCGACCAAACCTTCAGTGAGCATAAAACCCTTCACCAGATCCTCATCATGCCCCGGAGTGCGCATCACCACCGCCACGGGCGTGCCATCGACTGTGATTTGCAAAGGCTCCTCACGAGCCACAGAATCACTTACCAGATGACGATCATCGCCAACTTGCTTGGCTATCTCAAATTCCGTGGATTCTTCACGCATCGTCACTTCGTGGTTCGACTTCTGCTAATATCTCAAGCTCGCAGTCACCCGCAGCTAGCTCACCTCCCTTGACAATCCTTGCCCGCAAGCCTCCGTAGCCCTTGAGAAATTCATGTGTTCCCGGAGCACAAGCCTGATCCATCCAGTAACACGGGCTACACTCACATGAGCCAGTCAGCTCCAGACCTCCGAGAGTGAAGCGTTTATCAATCAGCT
>JAACFN010000235.1 GCA_009937455.1 Verrucomicrobiaceae bacterium
ATGGTGGTGTCATCAGCCCCGGCAACTCACCAGGAACAGCCGTTACTGGCAGCCAGACCTGGAATGACGGTGGTAGCTACCTCTGGGAGATCAACAACAGTGGTGGACTCAAAGGAGATGACCCCGGCTGGGACTGGCTTAGCATCAGCGGGGATCTTACCCTCAACAGCCTGAATCCTGGTCAATTCACCATTGACATTACCTCTCTGGATCTCTCCAACAACGCTGGTCTGGCTGCTGGCTTTGACTATTCTGGTCTCGCCTATGGTGATCCCTTTGCCCCAACTTTCATCATCGCAACCGCCAACAACATCACCGGTTTTGAGGCTGGAGACTTCCTCCTGGATGGCAGCGGATTTGTGAACGGCAAGTTGGAGTGGAGCATCAGTCTCGATGACGGGGTTACTGACAGCCTTGTCCTCAGTGCTGTCTTCGTCCCCGAGCCAAGCTCAACTGCTCTGCTCGGACTCGGAGGCCTCGCGCTCATGCTGCGCCGCAAGCGCAGCTGATTCCTGATGAAGGATGAGCGATGAGCGATGAGCGATAGCCGCGCAGCGGCCATATGCTACTTCAACTTAAACTCTCAACTTCAACTTAAAAAAACCCTGCCGTTTCTCACGGCGGGGTTTTGTGTTACCGAACATCCGGCGTTTGGTCCGGTTGGGGCTCGAGGTCGTGGAAGGAGCGCCGCAGCTTCTCGATGCGTTTGCGGTAGTCCTCCGCGTCTCCGTAGTCAAAAAAGTGGCCGTAGCGCGAGTGCATGGAGTTGATCTTCAAGGCGTGCTTGATCGGGCACCAGTACTGTTCGGTGCGCGCCGCTATCTCGGTGATGTAGGCCAGCAGGCCGTTGGCATAAGAGCAGTAGATGCAGTTGATTTTCTCAATTACGTTTAGGTAACTGAGTTGGTGGCGGTCAATGAGGATGTAATCACGGCGCCGGACCCTGGGAATACCGTAGATGGGGAAGCAAATGGCTTGGAAGATCAGAGTCGCAACATCCAGCAAAACGAAGGGCAGCAGGCACATCCAGACGATGGGAGCGGTCAGTAGCACCAGGGGTTTGGAGTCCAGAACGGTGCGGTGGAGCTTCTTGGCTAATTTTCGGTGCTGGGCGCGTGCTTCCTCGGTGAAGCAGACCTTTTGCTTGCGCACCTTGTATAAAAACTCCCCCTCCTTGCACTGGATCTCACGTTTTATCTCCCCCTCCAACTCACGCATCCGGGTGAGCAAAATATCAAGTTTGTCATTCATGGTCATAGCCGCAAGGCCGCCATCACAAAGAACGAATTTCCCCCGCAAGAGACCAAGCCTAACTATCATGGGGCAAGAACCGGAAGTGTCGAGGTAATATCAAGGCAAAGCCGCGAAGCATCCCAGATAAGGCCAGCAGGAACTGAGCTTCAAGCGGCCGAGTCATACAAAGAGGCTAAGGGGCCGCTGCGCGGCTATCCGCCTGCGGCGGAATGGTGAATTTTGAATAAAGAATGTTGAATGAGCCCAGCACAATGGGTTCACCAAGTCTGATATGGGATCACGCCAAGACGCAAAGGAGCTAAGGATAAGGTGGATAATAAAAAAACCCGCCGTTTGAAGGGCGGGGTTTTTTGGAAGTTGAAGCCGCTGCGCGGCTGTTCTTGGTTCTTGGTTCCTTGTTCTTGGTTGGCCGCTTCGCGGCTATCGCTCATCACTCATCGCTGATTAGCTGCGCTTGCGGCGCAGCATCAGGACAAGGCCTCCGAGTCCGAGCAGTGCTGTTGAGCTAGGCTCGGGGATGGCGTAGGCTTCGAGCACGAGGTCGGTGCCGCCGCTGAGCACGATCTGCCAATCCCATGATGGGCCGTTGGTGAAGCCGCTCGAGTCGAGCGTGAAGTCGGCGGCATCAAAGTCGGTAATACCACCTGAGGCAGAGGCAATGATGAAGCTGTAGTCAACGTCGCCTGGCGTTCCCTTGGTCCAGGTGTCAAAGCCAACCGCGTCTCCGGCAAGGTTACTCGCTGTCAGTGAATCAATATCAATGGTGAAGCCTCCTGCGCTGAGGTTTGCCAGATCGAGGGTTCCGGTGATGTCGAGCCAGTCCCAGCCGGGGTCAGTACCGATAGTTCCACCCGCGTCATCGGATGCGTTGATCTCCCAGAGAAAGGTACCTCCGTCGTTCCAGGTCTGGCTGCCAGTAATGGCTGTTCCTGGTGAGTTACCTGGGCTGATGACGCCACCGAGACCGATGGTCATGGCGTGTGTACTAAGGTCAACTCCAGTAGCAACCTTGAGTATGCCGCCCTCGACAGTGTAGGCACCTGTACCGCTGTGGCTGGAGCCAGTTGCCAGTGAAAGCGTGCCGTCGCTGACGATGGTATTGCCCGAGTAGGTGTTAGCACCGGAGAGGGTCAGGGTGCTGTTGCCAATCTTGGTCATGCCGCCGGATCCGCCGATCGCTCCTCCCAAGGTGAATTCAGTGTCGGTATTGATGCTCAGATTATCATTCAGGGTGATAGCGGTATCGTCACTGCCTGCCGAATTACCAGTTCGAATGGTCTTGGTGCCAGTGGAGCCAGCCTGGACGACTATGCCTGCCTTGGCGGTGAAGGGACTGACATTGGAAACATAATACAGTGTGGCATCGTTGGCACCGGTGGTATCACCCAGGTAAA
>JAACFN010000058.1 GCA_009937455.1 Verrucomicrobiaceae bacterium
GTATTAAATGTGGACCAAGCTTTTTTAAGATCATTGGTCTTGGTGAAGATGAGTTTCCTCCTCTGCCTAAGTTTGACGAATCTACAGAATTTAAAATTGGCCAAGGTGTACTACATGACGCCATTAAAAAAACTTCTTACGCGATATCAACGGATGAGACACGCTACGTGCTCAATGGTATTTATGTGTCCTTCCGCGATGGCAAAATGATTTTTGTTGCTACCGATGGTCGTAGGCTTGCGATGGTGGAGAATGATCTGGAATATCCAGCAAGTCACGAGACAGACATCATTGTGCCATCCAAGGCTGTAAATGAACTTCAGCGCATGCTTGGTAGCGAAGGTGAGGCTATTGTAAAACTAAGTGGAAACCAAATAAGCTTTGAGATTGGTGACAGTATCATCGTCAGTAAGCTGATTGAGGGTAATTACCCCAACTACAAGCAGGTGATTCCTGGTGAGCGCAAAGAGCGCGTCACGATCAATCGCGAAGAGTTTCTCAACACAGTGCGTCGAGTATCATTGCTTACCTCGGAGAGCTCTAATTCAGTGAAGTTGTCCTTCAGTAAGGGCAGTATTGATGTTCAGGCTAATTCTAAGGATATTGGTGAAGCCAAGGAGCCAGTGGTCGCTGATTATGATGGCGAAGAGTTCGCAATCGCTTTCAATCCAGAGTTTCTCATGGCACCGCTCAAAAATCTGAGCGAAGAGTCAGTCTACCTTGACCTCATTGATGGGATGAGTCCTGGAGTTATTCGCATCGACGGTTCATTCCTCTACGTGATCATGCCAATGCGTGTCAGTTCATAATAGGGAACTGAGCTAATATCATTTTATTAAAAGTCCAGAGGGTTCCCTCTGGGCTTTTTTTATGGCGCCATTGTGGTATCAGAGTTTTATGCAATTTTTATTTTCATGTGTCGCCATGTTGCTGCTGCTTACAGCCTGTTCAGAGATAGCGGGAACTCATTCAGAAGGTCGGGTTGCTGAAACTGGCAGTCATGCCGAGCTCGCACAGAGAAATAATGTGGCTAGCCATGCTTCTGTGGTTGGAAAAAGGGTCCAGCAAGGGCAGATCACGGGTGTTGATATAGGCCGGCTTTTTGAGCTGATTCAGACGAAAAGAGTGCTGCTGGTTGATTGTAGGCCGACGATTTTTTACCGTATGGGTCACATTGATGGTGCGATTAATCTACCGCTAAAAAAATACACAAAATCCATTAACATGATTAGAGCAGATTTTGATCGTGCTTTGACCGAGCGTAAAATTATTGTGCTCTATTGCCAAAACATTGACTGCCCTGACGGTTACCTATTCGCTAAAAAAATAGCAGAAGAAGGTTATTCGGTCTCCGTCTACAAAGGAGGGTGGCAGGAATGGAAAGCCTCTGGGCTTTGATGCGCTTCAGGCTCAATCCAGGCCTCAGTGGGTGCTTTGATGACGGCTATTCATCATATTCAGCCCAAGATGAAGTGGTCTCCCAAACGCGTATTTTAGCAATTTTCACATCAGGTCTGACAGGATACTCCGGATCTGGTTGGCTTACAAATTGATCCAGTGACGCCTTGGTGTGCAGATAGATGGTTCGAGCCATTACTTCAGTTGTTGGGTCTTCGCCGTCAAATCCAATAATGCGATCACCATAGGCTTCTTTGAAAAATTCAAATTTGGGATCCTCGGTATTCATGCAAAGAGCATGATCATAGGTTTCTAGGAAATCTCCGATCATGCGGGAGATGAGTTTGAAATCAAAGACCATCTCGCGATCATCAAGAGTGTCAGCCTCAAATATTAACTCAACCTTGCGAGTGTGTCCGTGAGGAAATCTACACTTGTCAGGGTGCTTGGAGAGTAGATGGCCGTTTTCGACCTCGATCATTTTGCAAATCCGGTAAGGCATAGGGTCAGGAATATGGGTGTGAACTAATAAATAGGGAAGTTTAAACCGAAGTTGAACCCACAGGTTTCGATGATCGGGTGATCCTTTAGGAAATCAGTTTCTCTGCCAGTGCAATATCCTCAGGGTAGGTGATCTTGAGGTTGGGCTCCTCGTTAGCTACAAGCCGAGTGCTACATTGGATGAGCTCCATTGCGGAAACTTCATCGGTGACGCGCTGGCCATTTTTTTTGACTAGATTGTAGGCTTCGACGAGTAGTTCAGCCTTGAAAATTTGGGGGGTTTCCATCAGCCAAAGATGGTCGCGGCAGAGAGATTCGGTAACGAAGCCTTCGCTGTTTGCTCGTTTAATGGTTTCAGTGACCTGGCGTGCAGATGATGCCGCGTTATGTTTGATGGCAGATTTTAAGACGTTTCCGATTTGCTGGCATGATATTAGTGGCCGTGCGCCATCATGAACTGCGATGTAATCTGATGCCTGTGTTAATTTACTCAGGCCCGCAGCGACAGAATCATGCCGGTCTATGCCGCCATCAACCCGAGTGATGGGTGTATCGTTACATTCGAGGTGAAGGGCGCTGTAGCGCTCTTCAGGGCAAACAACGACGATTTCACTGACACCCGGGCAGTTTGCAAATGCTTCAATGCTGTGTTGGAGGACCGGCTTGCCGGCAAGATTTGCCAGTAGCTTATCAAAACCCATGCGCTGGCTAGAGCCTGCCGCGACGATGATAACAGAAAAATTCATGGTGGCTTTTAGGCTGATTGAAGCTGATTGTTAAAACCAGCGTGATGATCTTCAGGGATGAACCCCGCTGAGAGCTATGTTGTTGCGACCTTCGAATCGGGTGAGCACTTTACTGAAGTCGCTTCATGACCTCTTGAGAGAGTTTTTTGCCATCGGCTCGGCCTCCTGTTTTTTGCTGAAGTAGCTTCATGACTTGCCCCATGTCCTTCTTGGACTCGGCGCCTAATTCAGTAATAGCGGATTCAACGGCAGCAACGATTTCGTCTTCGCTAAGCTCGGCGGGGAGATAGTTCTGCAGGATATTGATTTCCACTTTCTCGTTGTCAGCAAGTTCTTGGCGATCTGCTTTTTCAAACTGCTCGATGGAGTCCTGACGCTGTTTGATCTGCTTTCGAATAATGCTTATTATTTCACTATCTTCGAGAACCGTACCGGCGCCAGACTTTTCGATGCTGGCATTGGTTATGGCTGATTTCAGTGCGCGGATTGTATTGAGCGTCTCTTTATTGCGCTCTCGCATAGCGCTTTTCATGTCGCTGCTGATGGTTTCGAGTAGTGAAGTCATAAATTGATGGGGATGGGTGTTATTGCCTCTGGGTGCATGGGCTGGGCGCTTGCTCAATAGAGGTCTTCGGCCGTCACCGATGTTTGTTCCCGGCAGCCAAGCCAGACGGCTTGATCAACGACTCGGGAGCTGTCACCATCAAAGCGGTAACCGTGGCAGTTGGGGCAGAGGTTAGCTCCAGCGCCAACAATGGAGTCGCACCCTTCGCAGACCTTGTAATTGTCGGGGTTGTTGGCGATCTCCTTGGCCTTGTTCAGACGGGATTGATCTTGAGGATTGGTAGCCATGGATAATGAACTGATAAATTAGGAATTCAGCTTGTCTAGAAAAAATCTAGGGCCTGAAACTAAAAAAGCGACCCCCAACTAAGGAGGACGCTAAGAAAATGTAGCTTATAACCTGATGTTGGAATGCTGTTGCGCCAACTTAGAGCTCAGGGCAATCACTAAGCACTGAGGTGCTTGTGTATCCGGCTCTTAAGGTTGGCTGCTTTATTGGAGTGAATGATGTTGTTCTTTTCACACTTGTCTACTGTAGAGGTGAACTCAGAGTAGGATTTTTTAGCAACTTCTTTGTCGCCTGATGCAGCAGCTTCGAGAGTTTTTCTGCGGAGCGTCTTCATGCGACTGGTGAGAGACTTGTTCTGTGCTGTACGCGTTGCGGCTTGACGAACACGTTTGAGAGCTGATTTGGAATTGGCCATGGAATAACTAAGTTACTGAGTTGAGATTATCTGAGTCAGCTCATTCAGAGTGAATGAAGATGACATACTGTAAGGGCGGTGAAACTAGCCATTTAGGCTGCGCTGTCAAGCTTGATAGCGAGGAAAATGCCTGCTTTTTGAGCGGAAGCTTGATTTTACGTGGATTGATATGCAAAGCACGAGCGCGATGGGTGGTGAGCTCCATCATGTTTGCAGTTATTGAGAATAGCTAAGAAGATCGTTTGTTACTTCTCAGCTCTCTGCTTTGTGGGGGACTTGGATAATGTCGTCAGTTGCTGTGCTAGTGAGCTCAATGACGTGAAATAGAAACCAATAGGGAAGGGCATCAATAGGGTGGCTGCTATCCAGCTACCATTTAGGGCATTATCCGCCACAATGATAGTGAAGAAAAAGGCGAATGCTAGCTCCACGAATGGGGTGAGTGACTTGATGGCCTTGTAGCGGCTTTTCTTGAAGGCCGACTTTTCCTTCTTTGTGCTGCTGTTGATGCCGTGTTTGGGGGTGCGCACGAAGCTGGATTGATGATTAAAGAGAGCTTCTAATACTGCTTTAGCATTGTTGACAGACATGCCGATTCCCAGAGCTAGCAGTAAAGGTAGGTAGAGTATGTCCTTTAGCCAGGTTTCCGGGCGAAGAGCTTTTTGGCTCATGACGTAAAACAGGGCTACAGATATACTGCCGAAGAAAAAGATAGGGAAATTCAGCAGATGCTCAGATATGCCATGTTCCTCAAACCATGACATCTCGCTTCGCTGTTTTGGAATGATCAGAAAGAGCAGTGCAAAAAGTAGTAGGTATGCAAAATTTGATGTTAAGTGAGCGGTGGCCTCTAGTTTGCAACTGAGAGGCGCATTACTTTTCCAGATGTCGAACAGGCATTTTTTACACACTTGAATAGAGCCCTTGGTCCAGCGGTGTTGCTGGCTTTTGAACCCCTCCATGTCAACTGGCAGCTCTGCAGGGGTGGTGACATCATTGAGGAAGATGAATTTCCAGCCTTTGAGTTGCGCTCGGTAGCTGAGGTCCATATCTTCTGTGAGGGTATCATGCTCCCATCCGCCAGCGTCATCGATGCATGATTTGCGCCAAATGCCAGCAGTACCGTTGAAGGTGAAAAATCGGCCGCTGCGATTACGAGCGGTTTGTTCCAGCTCAAGGTGCCCATCGAGAAACATTGCCTGTATGCGGGTCAGGGTGTTGTAGGTGCGGTTGATGTGCTCCCAGCGTGTTTGGATCATACCGATATTGTTATCGGTGAAATAATGGATGGTTTTATGAAGTACGTCAGGATTCGGGACAAAATCAGAATCCAGAATGAAGAGATAGTCGCCTTTGGCGGTTTCGGTGCCATTTTCTAAAGCTCCCGCTTTGTATCCCGTGCGGTCGACGCGGTGAACGTGTTCTGCGTCAAAACCTCGTTCGATGAGTTTTGCGACCTCAACTTTACAGATCTCAGTGGTTTCGTCTGTTGAATCATCTAAAACCTGAATTTGAAGCTTATCTTGTGGGTAATCGAGCCTCGATACAGATTCCAGTAGTCTCTCCATGACATGCATCTCGTTGAAGCAGGGGAGCTGAATCGTTACGAGTGGCAACTCCTCGAATTGAGCCTTTGGCTCTGGCCGATTTCGTGAGTGTTTAAGATACAAAGAGAGAATCATCAAGCGATGGAAGCCATAGCCTGAGAGTCCGATGAGTACGAGAAAGTAGAGAGTGATCCAGAGCAAGTCCATAATGGGTATAAGATGAGAGAGGAAGAGGGGCGTTCCTTACTTGGATTGCAGTCAGTTGTCAAGGCAGGATCATGCCATGGTGAAGATCCTTAGATTGATGAATCCGCTGCAGTCCGCTTGCTAGGTGATTATGCTTCCTATGATAATGTCATCATGTTTGATTGCTTGTGATGGATATCCCTAGTGGTGATCGAGAAGAATTCCGTGCAATATTGGGGGAGATAGGCAATACGTATATGCCCTTTGGCCGCTTTGGGCCCAAGGATTTTCCTCCGCGCGGATTACCTATAATGGACTTACCCGAAGAGTATTTAGCGTGGTTTCAGCAGCGGGGATTTCCGAATGGCCGACTTGGCGAATTGTTGGAGGTGGTATGGGGCATCAAAGATGTCGGTATGGACAGCGTCTTTGAGCCAATGCGCAAGGTGCGCGGTGGCCGGCGTAGCATTCGCAAACGGAAAAACATGTAGCTGGGTTTGATCGGAGGTTGCTACTTGAGAGATCTGTTTTTACTACTTGTTCTGCTATGCCTCTGTAGCTTTCAAATCCTCAATTTTATTTGTATATTGATGTAAGAAATGAACAGACTAAGTGTATGAATTACATATGAATTTGAAAGTGGCATTAAATTTCGTTGGCTTCGTCGGTTTTGCGGTTCTGCTCTCATCAGTGCACGCCGATGAACTCAAGGTAGCAGAGGGTTTTGAGTGTAAGAAAATTTACCAGGTTCCCAACAAGCAGCAGGGATCATGGGTGGCAATCGCGATTCACGATGACGGCCGCCTGATTACAGCGGATCAGTATGGGTCAATTTACTACGTCACCGTCAATGGTAACGAGGCTCCCAAAGTTGAGCCGCTCAATCTTAAAATAGGTGGGGCTCATGGATTGTTGTGGTTCAAAGACAGGTTGTTTGTCTCAGTGTGTGAGAGAAAAGTAGTGGGGGCAGGGGTTTACGTTGTCGTTGATAGCGATGGTGATGGTAAGCTCGACAAGGTGGAGCTGGTGAAAAAACTTGTCGGTGGTGGTGAACATGGACCTCATGGCTTTGCTTTATCACCTGACAAGGAGTGGATTTATTATGTCTGCGGTAATCACACCAATGTTCCAGACGGTATAGCCAACTATGCGGGTACCAATAAGTGGGCTGAGGATTTTTTATTGCCTAGGCAGGCTGACGCTCGCGGGCATGCCCGTTCACGAATGGCGCCCGGAGGATGGGTAGCTCGTTTCAAGCCAGACAACTCCCGCTGGGAACTTTACAGCCAAGGGTATAGGAATTCATACGGTATCGCCTTCAATCAAGAAGGAGATCTTTTCACCTATGACGCTGACATGGAATATGATTTCGGCACTCCATGGTATCGGCCGACGCGTATTTGCCATGTGACCAGCGGTAGTGAGTTTGGCTGGAGAAATGGCACGGGCAAGTGGGCTGAGTATTACCTGGATAGCTCTCCGGCTGTGCTCAACATTGGTCCCGGATCACCCACTGGAGTGGTCTCTGGTGCGGGAGCGGCATTTCCGGCGCGTTATCAGCGGGCTATTTTTGCCTTGGATTGGACCTTTGCCACGATTTACGCCATTCATCTTAAAAGCGACGGTTCAAGCTACACCGCTGAAAAAGAAGAGTTTGTCTCAAGGCCGGGTCTGCCAGTGACGGACGCTGTGATCGGTAATGACGGAGCGATGTATTTCCTGACCGGAGGCAGAAGGGCTCAATCTGAGTTATATCGTGTCAGTTATGTGGGTAATGAATCCTGTGAGCCCGTGAATGCTCCAGAAGTAGATGATCTCGTCAAGCTGCGCCGTCAACTCGAAGCCATGCATGTGACCAGCAAACCAGAAAATCTTGAGCTGATCTGGAAATCCATGGGCCACGAGGACCGGGCTATCCGTTATGCTGCCCGTATTGCGCTGGAGCATTTGCCTTTGGCTCTATGGCAGCAGAAGGTTTTAGAGGAAAAAAATCCTATGGTGTTATGCCAAGGAGCCGTAGCACTGGCTCATCAGGGGAGTAAGAAGAATGCTCAGGCACCTCAGGCACTACTGCAATCGTTAGCCAAGGTCGATTTTTCCACTTTAGACAACCATGGCAAGCTAGCTTTGCTGCGCGCTGTGAGCTTGGTGATTAGCCGCTGTGGTGACGGTGGTCAGAGAGATTTATTGATCGGAGCATTTGATACCCATTTTCCATGTGAAGATGATATGGTAAATCGCGAATTGTGCCGACTATTGAGTTATCTGCAGGCACCGAATGTGGTGAAAAAAACACTGGGTCTGATGGCATCTCGTGGTGCCGATACTCCACCCGATTGGGCGACGCTTGCAGCGCGTAATTCTAAGTATGGTGGGGATGTTATCAAGATGCTCAACAATCTTCCTTCTGCGCAGAACCTGCATTATGCTTACTGCTTGAGAGTGGTGAACGGGCCGTGGACAGAAGGCCAGAGAAGGCAGTATTATGAGTGGTTCAATCATGCTTCCAAGAAAAGTGGTGGTCGTAGTTATGCTGGTTTCGTGCAAAATATTCTCAAGGATGCATTGGCGAATGCTACCGAGCAGGAGCGCAAAATGATCAGTGCGTGGAAGCCCATGGTAAAGAACAACCCGTTTAAGAATCTACCTAAGGTCAAGGGACCCGGCAAAGCTTGGTCAGTTGACGAGGTAGCCGCACTGGCTGATTTGGACAAAGCAGATTTGACCAATGGTCAGCGTATGTTTGAGGCTAGCCTTTGTGCAGCTTGCCACCAGGTGGCTGGTAAAGGGGGCGCAGCAGGTCCCGATCTGACCCGTGTTGCGGGTCGTTTTCAGCTCAAGGATATGGGTGAGGCCATCATTGATCCCAATAAGGTAATCTCGGACCAATTTGAATTTAGCATGATCACCAAAAAAGATGGCTCGTTCATCACGGGTAAAGTGCTCGATAAGCAAAATGGGGTGATGACCATTGCTATCAGCCCCTTCGACTTCAGCCAGACGGTGGACGTTGCAGAAGCTGATGTGCAGGACATCAAGGCCTCGCCGATCTCACCGATGCCTCCAGCCTTGATCAATC
>JAACFN010000236.1 GCA_009937455.1 Verrucomicrobiaceae bacterium
AGGCGGTAGGCTTTGGAGTAGCTGGTGATTTTGTTGTCACCCTTGGTGAAGTTGACGAGGCACTCGCGGATCTGGTCTTTGGTGGTGCCTGGCTCAAAACCGAAAAAGGTGTAAGGGTAGTCGGCTCCATAGTTGTTGACCTGGGGTGGGAAGTAGTAGGCCTCTGGCTTGCCGAGTTGGCCAACTTTGGCGGCATACTCATCACTGTGATGCACGTGGTGGGGAAGGGGTCCCTTGTTGTCAAAGAACTTGGAGTAAACCGGCCATTTCTGGTGCTCGTCCCAGAGGCGGCTGCCGATGATCTCGCTCTTGAGCTCGTCGATGGCATCACGCAGGGTGATCTGGTGGGTGGTGGAGCCGTCGTTAAACACGACCATGCTGAGGCCTTCGTTAACACCGGTCAGGGGGCCGTTGTCTGCGGGCGTGGTACTGGAGAACCAACGCTCATCAATGCCGCCACGCTCACCACCGAGGGCGTAATAGTCGTCTGGGTGAAGTCTGATGCGTCTGCCGGGAACACAGAAGGAGCGGGGGACCCAGTTAGGGGCCAGGCGTAAAATTCCCTGACCTTGGTCAAGGGCGTCTTTGGCAATTTGTGCGGTACTCATGATTGGTTATGATCTTAGAATGTTGAAGTTGGTTGATTTTTTGGTTTAGACATCGTGCCACTGCTTGTCTTTGCCGGACTTGAGCACTGCTGCACAGACCTTGTCGGTCTGGAGTGCGTCGGCGAAGGTCGGGTAGTGTCTCTTGCCATCATCGGCATCGGGGCTTTTGAGGAACTCATAAACACCATGGGTGAAGGTGTGCTCGTAGCCGATGTTGGTGCCGGGAATCCACCACTTATCCATGTAGGGTTGGTCTCCACTGTTGTTACTGACGTGGACGTTGCGCCAGCCGCGGACGGCGCTTTCATCAGCGTAGTCATAATAACCAAGGCGGTGCATGTCATGCAGGTCCCAGGTCATGGAGGCGTTTTCTCCGTTGATTTCAAAGCTATAGAGTGCCTTGTGGCCACGCGCGTAACGGGTGGATTCAAAGATGGCGACGGAGCCGTTTTTAAAACGTGCTAAGAATGCGCAGGCGTCATCGATGCCGACTTTTTGCACTGCTCCTGTGTCTTGGTGCATGCGCTCTTTGATGAAGGTCTCGGTCATGGCGGTGACGGACTCGATCGGTCCGTTGATCCACATGGCGGTATCGATACAGTGTGCCAGTAGGTCGCCGGTGACGCCACTGCCAGCGGCATCAACATCGAGTCGCCACAGGCCTTCGCCACCCTGGGGGAGCTCGGCATCAATGGTCCAGTCTTGGAGGAAATTGGCGCGGTAGTGGAAGATACGGCCGAGCTTGCCACTGTCGACGATGTTCTTGGCCATGGTGACGGCGGGCACAAAGCGGTAGTTATACCAGACGAAGTTAGGCACACCGGCTTTCTCCACGGCGTCGACCATCTGCTGGCTTTCCTCTGGGTTGCGCCCGAGGGGTTTCTCACAGAGAACCATCTTGCCAGCTTCGGCTGCGGCGATGGCAATCTCATGGTGGGTGTTGTTGGGGGATGCGATGTCAATGGCATCGATGTCATCACGCTCGATGAGCCGGCGCCAGTCCGTCTCGTTACTTTCATAACCCCAGTTCTCAGCGAAGGCTTTACCGCGTGCATCATCACGACCGCAGATGGCTTTGAGCACGGGCTCGTATTCTAGATCAAAGAACTTGGGTGCCTGGCGGTAAGCATTGGTGTGGGTTCTGCCCATGAGGCCGTAGCCGACGACGCCGATATTGAGTTTTTTCATGATGTAGTAGTTTGGATTTTTGTTGTGAAAGGTTTACGATGCTCGTGCTCCGAATCACGGATTATCTTTCCAGTATTCAATAGACGTATTTTTTGTCACGTATTTTTCACCAGAGTGGTGCAAAATGAGGATTGATGATGTCTGGGAGATCAGTAGCCAAGAAAGGAACAGCTCACAGGGGCGAGGGTTTCTTGGCCGTTTTCATCCACAAGCAGGACTCCCCGGCCCTCGGAATCAGGGATGATGTTCTCAACCGTGCCGAAGCCCTCGGGTAAAGCGTGTACCATCTGGATGTGGCAGAGCTCGGTCGGCTGGTCGTTGCTGAAGTCTGCGGTGGTAGCGAT
This sequence comes from Verrucomicrobiaceae bacterium, assembly GCA_009937455.1. GTDB lineage: Bacteria > Verrucomicrobiota > Verrucomicrobiia > Verrucomicrobiales > Akkermansiaceae > Oceaniferula. The sequence continues at coordinate 2,141 of JAACFN010000236.1, forward strand.
TCCGTGGGGTAGCGAGCAGACGTCCTCGATGCCGATTCTGTTTTTGTGGCGTCCATTCCACGGCTCATAGTGACGACCGCCATTGGAGATCCAGAATAGGGTGCTGGGGAACTGCTTGGGGTTCTTCAAGGAGATCCAGGCGTAGCCGTCGAGAGTAACGGCGGTCCATGCGAGTTCTTGTGGGGCTGCTGAGTAAAGAATAAGATCTTCGAAGCCCTCACGTGCTGGATACTGAGCTAGCGAGGTGGTGGAGCCGTCCGCCATGGGGACCTGATCAAGGGAGGTGAAGATAGCACCTTCTTTCAGACTGCTATGGCCGCCATTGGCAGGATCCTCAAAGGCACCTGGGTAAACTTGCCCATGGATGAATGGGCTAGTGCGGATAGCATAGGGCCCACCATGCTCAGGGAACTCGATGATGGGGTGGTGGCCGTAGTTGTAGCTGCCCTCAATGCCGGTGATGGTGTGCTTCTGGTAGATGGCGTATTGGCCCTCTATTAGGCTGACTTCCTTGGTGACCTTGCCGCCGATGTCATCGGGCTCGATTTCCATGACCAGCTTATTGCCTTCAGATGAAACCGGGGTCCACTCGTTGTTGGCGGTGGCACCATGGGGGTGGGGCAGCTGATCACTAACACCGAAGGGTAGGCAGAAAAAGTCACCGCGCAAAACCTTGATCAGGTTGGGCATTTCATCAGCGATGGGCTCATCCAGCCATGGGCTCATCGAGTAAGGGGAGACGGTGCGCTCTGGTAAGTGAAAGTTGACCGGGGCGAGGTGGCCGCCGGTGTGGGTGAGGTAAAGCTCGACTTGTTCGGTGGCAAGTTTGCTGGACGGGTAGTTGCCTATCAAGTGTGTCTCAGAGGGCATG
>JAACFN010000059.1 GCA_009937455.1 Verrucomicrobiaceae bacterium
CATCAGGATAAGATACCGGCATCTATTTTCCGATGGCTGGGGGTGCAGTGTTTCAACGCCGGTGAGATGAAGGCCAGTCAGCGATATCTGACTCAAGGAGTAAGCCTAGATGATCCGCGTGCAACACCTCAAGCCTTTTGGAAAATGCTGGGCAAGGCTTGCGTTAGCGCAGGTAAGTATGAAGAGGCTATTGTAGCGACTACTAACTTTCTCGATGTTGTTGAGCAGCCCTTTTGGAAAGCTGAATCATTGTTAGATAGGGCTGAAGCTTTTCTAGGTTTGGAAAATCTCGAGGAAGCAAAAAAGAGTGCCGAGGAAGGGCTTGAGCTCAGACCAAAAGGCATGGTGAATGCGCAGTTGCGTATGATTCTTGGAGATATTGCCTACAACACAAATGATTTTGCGGCAGCTGCAGCCTACTATGTCGTAGTGGTTCAGTTGTTTGTAGATGACAAAGAGCTCAGGGCTGATGCACTTTATAAATCTTATGATGCCTTGATGAAAAAAGGTGATCCAGAGGAAGCGGAGCACTATCTCAAGACCCTTGAAAAAGAATTTCCCGCTTACTTGAATAAGCGTGAGCCTGCAGAGGTAGACGGGCCGTGATCCATGATGCGCTGAGTATTACTTGGCACGCTCTCGTGGAAGTTGCGTCATCAACGCAATAAACGTCATCAACCTCATCAACGTAAGGGCCGTGCGTTGGGGTTGGCGGTCCTGCCGTTGGTCTCTCCCCATGGGTCGGCATGACTAGAGCCCTCTTTGCCAAAAAGTTCCTCCGCTCTTTTCCCTGCGGGAAGGCAAATGACAATCGGTTTCATTTGTCGTCCTTGAGCATCGTAGCGGTATCTTAGATATCGTACTGGGTATTCCTGTTCATACGGCTTTTTGGTTACAGGGTCAGTCATTGTTTTTGTTCTTTTGACTCTGGCATCAAACATGTCCTCCGCTACTAGATTTCCCTCTCGCTTATGGTAGCCGTAAACAATGCGGTATAACTTCGTTCCTGCACCGTCATAAACAATGCCACTACGAAGCTTGCCGTAGGCATCTTTGCGATAGACGATGAGCATATGTAAAACCCTGTCCCCGCCGCCGCCAGGACGGTCACCATAGGTGCGGCGTTCGATAATTCGTTCATCAGGGCTACGACGGAATTCGGTGTATGTGCCATCTTCATTGTGCATGATACGCACATTGTTTTTGGGAGCATTGACACCAGATAGATCGGATACAGCCGCATTTAAGCTGCTCATTGCCATCACAGATGCCATGAGTGCAGCAATCAACAGAATGATGGGTGTTGTTGCGCTGATGGCAGCTAGAGGCCCTTTTTTAAAGATTGTATTCATACGTGCCAGATATGAAGCTACTGCGGTAGGTGGAATATTCCAAGCCATAAGATCATGATCTGGAAAACACGTCGTCAGACATTAAACTTGAACCAGGGTGGAATCGTCATGGGTATTTTGAATGCTACGCCTGACTCATTCTCAGATGGAGGCAGCTATACCTTAAAGCATCAGGCGCTTAGTCGGGCGATGGAAATGGTCGAAGAAGGAGCGCAGATTATTGATATTGGTGGTGAATCCACTCGCCCTGGGGCCCGCGCGATCGATGTTGCTGAGGAGATTGAAAGGACCGTGCCGATCATTAAGGCACTGCGAGATGAATCTGATGTATTGATTTCTATTGATACCTCGAAGGTAGCTGTTGCTGAGGCGGCTATCGAGGCAGGAGCTGATATCGTTAATGATGTAACAGGAATGCGGGATGCTGAAATGGTAAGCTTATGTTCCGATGCTGGTGTCGGTGTGTGCGTAATGCATATGCAGGGCGAGCCGCGTACGATGCAGCAGAACCCTTGTTATGATGAGCAGGGGGGAGTGGTGTCAGCCATCAATGCATTTTTTGCTGAACGGCTTCTAAGTCTCGAAGCATCTGGCATGAATCCAGATTTTATTTGTCTCGATCCTGGCATTGGTTTCGGCAAATCCTATGAGCATAATTTGGAGCTGTTGAGAAGCCTTGGTGATTTGCAAAAGAGCAGACCCCTACTTCTTGGTGTATCGCGTAAATCGGTCATTGGTAAACTAACGGGAGAGGAAAATCCTTTGCAGAGAGATCGTGCCACAGCTGTCATGACAGCGTTAGCCTTGAAGAAAGGTATCAGCATTCATCGTGTGCATGATGTCAAAGGGGCAGTAGAGGCTGTTCTCATTGCGCAATCTCTTTAGCCTTGAGTTAAGGCCTGATGTTAGTAGGTTTCGCACTATGTTTAAGCGCCTTTTTTTAACCTCGCTGCTATATTCTTTTGTTACTTTGGCTTATGCCGAAGATGAATGGACTGATCATCAAGAACCACTATGGAGTCCATCAGTTGGCGACTCCTGGACTTATCAAGTCTCTGTAGAGGTGGCTAAAAATACCACACTACCCTCTGGGATTCCCGGACAAAAAATCGAAGAGCTAGAGGGTAAAGTCCGTGCAACGTATGAACAGACTGCCGTATACCGTGGTTTTTTGCCTCTCTCTGAGGACGGCCCTAAAGCGCACGCTTTCTATTTTTCCAATGGCGAACAGCTTGAGGAAATCCAATACATGCTGATTGAAAAAAATGCGGTGAAAGCACTTGGATCTAAGCAGGAGGGGAAAAATCCCAAGAGGGTCATCAGCCTTAGCAAGCCTATCCCAATCATTGATTATAGTTGGAAGGGTGGGGAGGCTTTTCCTGTTGTGATGGATCAAGCCATAGGGGGTAAAAAAATGCGCATGACCAGGTGGTTTAGAGCGATAGGATGGGAGAATTTGGAAACTAAAGCGGGTAACTTCAAAGCGCTGCACATACAAGTGACCGGCATGAACGGCGGGCTAGAGCTCAAACGTGGATACTGGTTTGCACCGGGAACTGGTTTTATCAAAGAGGATAAGAAATACTACCTTGGCGATAAAATGATCATGAATCAAACGAGGGAACTTATAAAAACAGGTAAACAGAAGCCTGTTCAATAGGGCTTGCTAGCTTGAGAAAAGAATCAACCCTTGGACTTCTCAAATAAGCCCTGCCAGTATGCAAGGCGTTCTTTGATCCTTTTTTCTAGTCCATTTTCTGTGGGGAAATAGTAACTGCGTCCATCTGGAAGATAAGCCTGCGGAGTATAATTCCCCTCGTAATCGTGCGAATAGTGGTATTGCAGAGCTTCCTCACTAGCGCCGGAATCTTGAGCCAGTTTTTTGCGCGTTTTTGTTCTTAAGTGCTCAGGAACGGCTAAGGTTTGGCCTTCTTTGACGTCCTTAATGGCATCTCCAAGCGCGGTATAGGCGCTGTTTGATTTGGGCGCGGTGGCGAGGTAGACGGTAGCATGCGCAAGAGGGATGCGTCCCTCGGGCATACCAATAAATTCATAAGCTTGCTGAGCATCCATAGCGACACGTAGGGCATTCGAGTCGGCCAACCCTATGTCTTCGCTTGCAGAGATGACTAACCTGCGTGCAATAAACCGAGGGTCTTCACCAGCTGTGAGCATCTTCGCGAGCCAATAAAGAGCAGCGTCAGGATCAGAACCTCTGATGGATTTGATGAATGCCGATGCTGTATCGTAGTGCTGATCTCCGTCAGCATCATAGACAATTGCCTTTTGTTGGATCGACTCTTCTGCGACTTCTAGACTGATGTGAATCCGGCGATGGTCGTCGTTTTCTGGTGTCGTTAAAGCAGCGAGCTCTAAAGCGGTAAGTGCACGGCGGGCATCACCGTCACTTCTTGCGGCGATGTGGGCCAGGGCATTGTCATCCGCCGTAATATTCATGGCCCCTAGACCTCGCTTTGGGTCAGTGAGAGCAACGTTCATTAGAGCAATGAGATCATGACTCGAAATCGGCTCAAGTTGGAAAATTTGTGACCGTGATACTAGGGGCGAGTTGACATAAAAATATGGATTATGGGTGGTGGCTCCAATGAAGCGAATGGTGCCACGTTCGACATGCGGGAGCAGCACGTCTTGCTGGGCTTTGTTGAAGCGGTGAATCTCATCAATAAATAAGATCGTTGTCTGATCACGCAGTTGCCGCCACTTCTGAGCCTGAGAAATTTTATCTCGTATTTCTGCTACATTAGATTCCACCCCGTTGAGCATCTCAAAGCGACTGTTTGTGGAGTTGGCGATTACCGTAGCAAGGGTCGTCTTGCCAGTGCCGGGTGGACCGTAGAAAATAAGAGAGGAGAAACGGTCGGCCTCAATTGCTCGCCGTAATAGATTACCCTCAGCGAGAATATGTTGCTGTCCTACGACCTCAGTGAGTGCAGTAGGTCGCATGCGTGCAGCCAGAGGGGCGTCGCTGACAGAGTCCGAAGAATCCGGCAGAATGGCTTCCGAGTCAGGAGAATCTGGGAAAAGTGACTCCATGAATGTGAGCTTATGGGATGCGAAAGGTTTTCGCTGTCTTTGGATCACGCTTACCCGTCCTTGGATTGATGAGTGCTGTGGATGGATCTCCAACAATATCTCCGCGTGTGTAGCCAGTGATGTCGATGATATTGTAGGGGCGGAAAGGACTCACTACCATATTACCCCTGCCTTGTGGGTCTGGGTGTCCAAGAGGAATTTTTCTGTATTGCTGCTGCTCTTGTGCAGGCTCCGTAAAATCTGAATACCAGCGATTTCTGCCGCCATGGCCAGGCTCAGGATAGGGGGTGCAGGAGGCGAGCACTACTGTCAGAGTGACAATGAGGGTATACTGAATGTTCATACAAAAAAGGGTTGGTGAAATAGGTTATTGGGAGCAGCCATACTATCAAGGGGGCAGAGACGGGCTGAGTTTCCAGCTAAATATTTGTTGTGCCTAATATACTGCGTAACAACTATCTGGCTACCAAGAAATGTGACCAATGGCGTGGTCACTTACCTAATAAGCTAGAGATCAGAATGCTGGTCTTTTTCGCCTTCGAGAGGGAGTAGCGCTGACCGAAGACATGGAATTTGTCAGATCTCATCTTGATGAGCAAGGTGTGATAAATCTTACGCATCGCCTCAGCTGCTCGCAGGGCTTTGGCATCTTCATCCCGTAAATAGCCAATCGCTTTTTGGTAAAAGGCCTCTGCACGATCAGCATGCGCATTCATCATATCTACAAAGTGTTGATTGTGAATATGCTCTCTCAGCTCCTGCTCGCTATATTGAAACCGAGCGAAGTCATCTTTAGGCAAATAAATGCGGTCACCTTTAAGTAGGTCTTCCTCGATGTCTCGGAGAATATTGGTGAGTTGAAGTGCGTGACCCAGAGCGGTTGCGTATTTTTCGGAATCTGGATGAGTGCAGCCAAAAATGCGAATAGAAATCAAGCCGACACAACTGGCGACTTGGTAAGTATATCTTTCAAGGTCTTCCCAGCTATTGAAATGCTGTGGGTCTAGATCAGATTTGCAGCCGTCTATAAGATCTAGGAATGGTTGCTTTGAAATTGAGTAGCGCTCGATGATTTGCATCACGTCACGTTGCAGCTCATCTGGGTGATCAAAGCCGTTTTCAATGCCTTCTCGCCATTGGGTGAGTCCCAGAGCGCGCTGGTTGTATGGGGTATCGAGGTCATCAGCCAGATCATCAATGACTCTGCAAAAAGCATAAAAAATAACCATGTCGCTCTTGCGCTGTTTCGGCAAACAAGAGAGCGCAAATGCTAGATTAGACTTTGCTTTACGGGTGATTTGTTGGGCGGAGGACATCAGGGATAAAAAAATGGCAAAAGCAGAGCAGGCAGGACGAACTCATCAAAGTGAAGATAGGCTGTGTAAGCAACACTATTTAATGACGCCCCAGTGTCCGCTACTAAAAGGCCACAGAACAAAGGCGGCTGGACCGATCACGTTGAATTCCTTCACGGTGCCAAAGAAGCGTGAATCAGATGAGTTGTAGCTATTGTCGCCCAGTGCGATGTATTCATTCATGCCGGGCATATTAGATTTTCTGGCTTTGAATATCTTACCTGCTTGAAGCCGATAAGAGGGCTCGTAGCCTTGATAGCCATCCTCTTGGCTCATCACACGGACAATGCCGGGTTCCTTAGCTTTTTCGCCATTAACATATAAATCAGACTGCTTGATTTGTAATTTATCACCCGGCACACCGGCAAGTCTCTTGATATAATGAGATCCAGCAGTGCCCCCATTTTTAGCGGCTTCAGAGTGGATTTTGTTGATGTCCCGTGTGTCAAAAACAAAAACCTCCCCGCGGTCAGGACGGCGAAAGTTATAGGATATTTTATCCACAAGAATTAAGTCGCCGGTATCAATAAAGCCTCTAGCAATGACGGTGCCCGCAGCCAGCTCTGGTTGGGTGTAGGCGATGGGGCGGTTTCGTGAACCTTCCAAAGATATTTTTGAGGTGGATGTGCCAAGCATCGCAAGTCGGTATTGGTCTTTTTCTTGCTGGCTCATGTCCGCGGTGGGATAGCCGCAGAGACTGCCAAAGCCCATGCCATTGCGGTTCATCAGCGCAGACTTTGGTCCGGGGAAGGTGAGCTTGGTGCCGTCATCAAAATAGATGTAGGTGTGGGTGAAAAAGTGAAAGTAGGGTTTTTCAATCACTGGGTTTTCCGAGCGAAGGCGTTTGTCTTCCTCCAAGACCAAGTCTACATATTTTCGTCCACGAGTGACACGTTGTATCGTTCGGCTGGCGATATTGGGAAACTGGTCTGCTGAGGGTACCGAGGTAGCCACGATTCCATTTAAGGTGGGCTGCATTGAACCTGTGGGAATACGGAAGGGCTGAACCACATAAGCACGTAGTCCGAGTGCGATGACCACAGCGACAAAGATGACCTCGAGATTTTCCTCAATCCACCCCTGTCTGTGCTGCCTGGGTAATGCGTTTTCGCAGGTTGCATGCAGCTGCTTTGAGGCCTCGTCACATTTGTCCTTGTCTCCCTGCTTGGTCGCGATCTGAAGGTCTTGGCACCGTGATTTGATCTCTGCGATCTGTTGGTCATCGAGCAGGTCGCGTTTGTAATGAAGAAATTTTCTGGCTGCTTTATTGAGCAGCTTGGCTTCCTTTTTCCATCTGGGTGCAAACATGTTGGCACAAATAGCGGTCAGAGTGGTGATTCCAGCAAGGTAAAAAAATTGCATTTCATTCAGATTTTTATTGTTAATGAGATTCATTCGCAATAAGAAGCCTGCGTGCCGCCAACTATCCGGCCTTTCTTCCTCTTCTTATAAGTCTTCAACCGATGAAAACCCAATTTCTTTTCTCTCAGTATCCGTCATTTAAAAAAGCGATGCTTACCTTACCTCTCGCAGCTGGTTTAGCTGTTATGTTAGCTGTGCCCTCATCTGCCCAAAATGATGGTGAGTTGTCCCCCCTGACAGTGGTGGGAAGCAAGGATCGTGCATTTGATCTGGTTGGATCCGCAGCCTACCTGGACAGCGAGGACATCAAGCAGCAGAATTATACCAATATCAACCGGCTGTTAGCGAAGGTGCCCGGTGTCTATACGCGTGAGGAAGACGGCTTTGGCTTATTCCCCAATTTATCCATCCGAGGTAACTTAGGAACACGCAGTGAGAAAACCACGATCATGGAGGACGGCATTTTGATGGCTCCTGCGCCTTATTCGTCCCCCGGTGCATATTACTCACCTAATGCTGGCCGCATGAGTGCGTTTGAAATTCTCAAGGGATCAAGTCAGGTTAAGTATGGCCCTCACACAACGGGTGGCGTGATCAATTACGTCTCTACTCCAGTTCCTGAGCAGGAAACATTCTATGGCAAGTTTATCTATGGCTCTGATAATAGTTTTACTGGCCACACACACTATGGAAATACCGTGGACACCGAACATGGCCGCTTTGGATATCTCCTAGAATTGTATTATCAGAGTAGTGATGGCTTCCGCAATATTCAGGGTCATGGCGATAGGAATACCGGCTTTGAGCGCATCGAGCCGATGCTCAAACTATTTTGGGAGCCGGATACCGCGTTGAAACAACGCTTTGATTTTAAATTTGGTTCCACCGATTTTGACGCCAATGAGAGCTACCTCGGCTTATCTGAGTCAGATGTCCGCAGCAATCCTTACGATCGTTATGCCGCGACCAAGTATGATAACATCGATGCGTTTCAGTATCGCACCTATCTAAAATACACGGCTGAACCTACCAGTGATTTCAAACTCGAGGCCGCTGGTTACTATAACCGTTTCAATCGTAACTGGTATAAGCTTAATAAGGTAGGTGGTAGTAGCTTGCACACGGCATTACTTGATTCAGCTAAAGTGAATTCACTGCGAGGGCTCAACGCGGGTGACATCATCGACGTCAAAGCAAACAACCGTGATTACTACAGCTATGGCGGTCAATTAGCAGGAACCTATGACTTTAGCCTAGGTGCTATTGATCATAGCGTGACCGCGGGCCTTCGAGTGCATAAGGACCGCATGCGCCGCTTTCAATGGGTAGATAACTACACTTCGGATGGTGCGGGAGATTTTAATCTTACCACACCGGGCATCCCGGGAGAAGAATCCAACCGCAGGCAGGAAACGGTGGCTACCGCCTTGTTTATTGAAGACGAGATCAAAACGGGTAAGTGGACACTGCGTCCAGGCATTCGCTTCGAGCATCTCGAGTTTGATTTTGAAGACTACAATAATGATATCTCCCGTAGTGATGATCTGAATGTCATGGCTGGGGG
>JAACFN010000237.1 GCA_009937455.1 Verrucomicrobiaceae bacterium
TTGATCGCCATTTTAGACGCCGCGATTGCAAACTGAGCGTAACGATCACAGCGTCGAGCATCTTTAGGGTTATTAAACCATGGCGCAGCATCGAAGCCTTTAACCTCTCCAGCTATCTTACAAGGATAGGGCTCAGGATCGGTCAGTGTGACTGGCCCGATACCACTTTTACCGGCTTTGAGGCCATCCCATGTACTTTGTAAATCATTTCCCAGTGGGCTAAGAACTCCGATACCGGTGATAACAACTCTGCGATCGTTCATATATTTGTGATGTGTATTAGCAACCGTGACAGGCCTTATTGATGTATCAAAAAGCCGCAACAGCCGCGCTATTATTGTATATATCTCTTAGAGTGCAAGCACTGATAATAACGCCTCATCAGCCGAGACGTCGAGAATCACCCCGATCATTCGGCCGTCCACACTCGGGGCATTCAGGGCGACGCTCCTTGGTTTGATCTTTGTAAACATGACCACATACCCTGCAGGTCACGATCTCCCTTTTGCGAAGGCGCACCTTAGCTCGTCTGTTGAGAGTCGCCAAAAAAACAACCATACCGATACCCAGAAGCGGAACGCCTAGCAGCCAGAGGGACAATTCTTCCAAGGTAAGCTCAATCATTGACTCAGCGCCTCAATTTGAAGTTCTAATTGCCCAACAACCATACCACCGCCAACATCATCGCTAAAACGCTGCGCGCGCAGCCAGGCAGCTAGGTTTTTTTGTCTATCCGTAATCTGCAACGTATCGATGGTGCCACCAGGTAATGGTATGCAGTTACTGACAAATCCAGCTGAATCCAATGCCACCTGAAAACGAAATATTTGCCCATATCCCTCCTCAACAACTAATTTATTGGGCAATTCCAATTGATCGCCAGAGATCCGAGATTTCAGCTCATTGCTGGCCAACACCCTTACCCGAATGAGCGGCTTCTCGCCTGCTACAAAAAGATCTCTCGCCTCTGATTCTCGCCACTGATCAGGCATGACATCAAAAAGATCACTGCCCGACTCCGTGATGGAGATTAAGCCATCGGTTCGGTCCATCGTGGGCAAGGGCTCCAACTTCATCTCGTAAGCCCATAGTGCGCCCTCAAGCTTGCTTTTTGTTGCCAAAATTCTAGCGGCCACTTCCTCATCCACAGCAGGGTCCCACCTAGCTGGAAACGGCGAACGTTCTTCAACCTGCAGTAACAACTCCCTCACCACTGGATCATCTGGGCTAAGCACCACCACCACCCCTTCCCTTTTGGACTGTAGCGGTGAGCGTATGGTTTCAACCTTGACGGCATAGACCGAGAAAGCAAACAGCCCACACGCCAAGATCATGGCGACGAATTTACCCGAGTGGTGCTTTCTAAAACCTCGCCAATGAAAGATAAGCCCAGCATCCTGATCTCGCTTGTGCTTTTTCTTACGGATAAAATACATGTTCCTTTTACTTGGCTTGCTCTAACCTGATTCCAATCACAGCGAAGATCACCTGCCTTGCCCCATCGGCTTGCCTACCAGCCCACATTTTAGGCCAAGTTTGATCACTCGGTTGACCACTTCTTTTTCAGTCCCACTAGGCACAGAAACATCCGATCTGATAATCACCGAAGTGATCGCATCACCACCTTCTTCCGACCGCAGTTGATTGATTTCATCTTCAAGGCGGCCCATTGATATGAGGTTCTTATTCACCCAGATTGGCACACCCTCCTCACCTGAAGCTGCGCCTAAAGTGACAACGATTGGGCACGTCGATGCCTGTCTGCTGCACGAACGAGGGCCCTAACAAGGGAAACATCAGAATAAGGGCGATGATATCAAGCCCTGGAAGCATGTGGAGAAATCCGGGTTTCGCCGGCAATGTCATCTCAAGCTTCATTGATCGTTCTTCTTTTTCTTCTTGTTGGAAATCTCCTTCGACTCCTTGCGGAATGAGACGATCTCAGCCTGTTCACGGGCATCACAAATGATATTCACCATCTCAACACCGGTTCGCTCGATACGATGAACCATGCGCTTCACTCGCCCATAAAAGAAAAGATAAAACAGATAAACGGGGATAGCAATGGAGAGACCGAGCGCGGTGGTTAAGAGGCTTTCATAAACCCCGCCAGACATTTCTGCGGCAGAGGCAAAGCCTTTTTCTTTATTCATCTCCATGAACGTCTTCGTCAGGCCACTCACCGTGCCGAGCATGCCTACCAGCGGAGCGATAAGAGCGATGCCGTAGAGTGCTCTCAGATTGCGCTCCATACGAGGCACCTCAAGCTGCCCCGCCTCTTGGGCAACATCACGTAAATCACGCCGAGGCAGATTCTTACGCATCAAGATAGCATGTGCTACCCGTGCAGTCGGCCCAGGTGCTCTTGCCGCCTCGTGCACGGCCTCGGCAAAGGCTCCCTTGCGGACATGGTTTGCCAAGCCCAGCAACAAGTCACCGACACTTATTTTGACACGCTGGAAAAAGAATATCCGTTCAAAAATCAATAAGAGACTGACAAACGCCAGCAGCGCTAACGCATAAGCAAAGGGTCCTCCTTGTCCAATAAACTGTAACATTGCAAAGAAACTTACTACGGCTCGGCCAGAAATCCAATTTCCAATTTCTAATTTTCAATCACTGGAATGCCAGTAATGAACCCCCCAGATTCGACAGCCTTTATGGAAGCCCTCATGGAAACCTAATGGAACCCTCAGCAGCAGACTAAAACGGCCAAATAATCGGGATCAGCCAGCATGCAATCAGCCCGATAATGAAGTTAAGCGGCAGGCCAAAATAAACAAAGTCCTTATAGTTATAGCCCCCTGGCCCGTAAACTAGCAGATTGGTCTGATAGCCCATCGGCGTTGCCATCGCCGTGGATGCGGCAAAGGCCACCGCCATGATGAAGGGCTTGCCATCCACCCCCAACTGCGTTGCGAGCAAAATACCTAGCGGCGTGCACAAAACGGCTGCCGGCTTGTTGAGTATCAGCAAGCTTAATGCTGCTGTGATAAAATAGAAAATCCACAGAGTCACATTCGGCCCCAGCTGACCCACCGTGCCCACTAAGCCTTCCGCTACAATATCGAGCGCACCCGTCTTACCCATCGCATTACCCAGCGCAATCATACCCGCAATAAGGATAAGCACCGGCCAGTCAATCGATCGATAGGCATCACGCGGCGTCAGCACCTTCATCATCACCAGCAGTGCTGCACCTGTCAGCGCCAAGACACTGATAGGAAAGACTCCAAATGCCGCAAGCCCAACAATAGCGAGAATCGTCCCCAGCGCTAATGGCGCCTTATGCCGTTCAATGACTTGATCGTGGACACCCTCAAGCAGAATAAACTCACGATATCCGCGCAGTTTGGAGAGCGCCTCCATCGTCCCGCGCACCAAAAGAATATCCCCCATGCGCAATTCAAGATCCGTAATATCGCGTTGGTGATGGCGTCCGCGCCGCTGCAGCGCAAAAACAGAAACGCCATAATCCTCACGGAAACGAATATCCTGAGCCGTCCTTCCGATCAGGGGAGAATCAGGCGCCACCATCAGCTCAAAGACCGTCATCTCCACACGCTTCACCTCAGCATCCCTAGCATCGGCATCTGTTGAAATCATGATGTCATGCTCGCGCTCAAGCTCGAGGATCTTGTTCAAGTCCCCACGGACAAGCAGAATATCGCCTTCCTCGAGGGCATTATCTTTCTCCAAGCGCTGGATGCGCTCACCACGAATAAGCTCAGCCACCCTTACCCCAGCATTCGC
>JAACFN010000005.1 GCA_009937455.1 Verrucomicrobiaceae bacterium
AGAATGTAAATCGCACCGCCGAGCAGCACAAAGTAACCAACCATGCGGCCAAGCCAAAACGGCAGGTTCATGTAAAAGGCCTTAGCATAAAGCATGTGGTCAAACTGACCGTAGCTGTGGTGCAGTATCTCCTTGGCATTGGCGTAGCTGGTGACACTGCCCATCACCTCACGGTGGCGGTTCATCCACTCAAAAAGGTGCTGCTGAACCTGCGGGAAAAGGAAAGGAATGGCAAGAATGCCCATCCAAGGAAAGACACTAGCGAGGTTTTCCATCAGACGCCGCACGGAAATCCCCCAACCAGAGTTGGAAACGTGATGCAGTAGCAGCCAGAAAGCACCACCAAGTGAAAAACTAACAAAAAAAGCAAAGGCAAACAACCATGAGTAGGCATATCGGCCAGCCACCGTATCTGAAGCCGTGTTGGCTGCTTCGTTGTTATTAAAAAGGAGCCACGCGCTGACAATGATGCCGATGAGCGCAACAAGACCGCTGATGCCGATCCACTTGCTCAGTGCTCCCTTTTTGAGATGCTCCCCGTCTGCGGGGATGTCGTTGGATGTGATGAAGTGACCCATTGTGAGTTAGGAAATGAAAGTTGGTAAGTGGGAAGTTGTTGCCTTATTTCGAGGCTGTCTTGCTGGCAGCCTGCAGAGCTCTGACGTAGGCGATGATTGCCCAGCGATCGTTGACCGGAATGTTGTAGCCATAGCCGCTCATGAGGCCTTTGCCTTTAGCGATCGTCTCAAACATTTTACCGTCTGGATAATTAGGCTTGGGGAAGTTCATAAGACTAGGAACGGCAGGAATTCCAATCACAGCAACGATGCCTTTGCCGTCAGCGGCTTCACCGTGACAGGGCATGCAAGAAATAATGTAGCGCTCTTTGCCGTGACGGAGGAAACCAGCACGATTCTTATCTGTCAGCCTGAGCTCGGAAGGCATTCCGTCACCGTATGCATCCCCCATCTTACCGGTGTCAAGGTAGCTAATGCTGTTACCAAAGCTGTGATCGTGACCAAATCCCTTGACGACGCCTGATTGCTCAAAACCACGAGGAATGGTGCCGGCAACTGGCTTACGTGATCCAAGGCCGTCAGCGAAAAACTCACTTGGCTTTTGGGTTTTGATTTTATCCTGGTCATCCATGTCAGGGAACAGGCGCAGCGGCGTGCCGCTGAACGTGTCACCGCGGAAGCCGAAGAAGCTGATCACCAATAAGACGATCAGGGCAAATGCTAGAAAGAAATAGCGCATGGCAAATAAGTTATCCGTTATTAGTTTTGGAAAAGTGTATGGGAAAGAGGGACTTAGTGACTTCAGGGGGCGGGCTCCTCGACGAGTTCGATATTGGAGCCTCCGGCGTCCTCAAGCAGTGTCTTGGTTTCCTCTGATGAGAATTGAGGGTCGCGCGCTTCGATAGCGATGAAGAAGCCATCGTCTGTGCAGCGTGCAAACTGTTGGCTTTCAAAAAGTGGGTGATTGAGGCGTGGCAGCCCCATCAGCGCGAGCAGACCAAAGAGCGTAGTAAAACCTGAGAACAGGATGGTAAGCTCAAACATAATCGGGAAGAAAGCCGCCGTAGTAAAGATGTTGGTAGGCTTCGCTTGAACCACCGTTGGGTAAATGACAACCTGTGTGGTGTAAGCCAAAGTAAATGCTGTGATAATGCCCAGCGTGCCGCCACAGAACACGAGATAAGGAAGAATAGACTTCTTCATGCCCATGGCGTTATCCAGCCCGTGGATAGGATAAGGTGAGTAGCAGTCCCATTTTTTATGGCCTGCATCACGCACCTTTTCCGCCGCCTTGTAGAGGGCGGAGGCACTTTTGAACTCGGCGAGGTAGCCGTATACGCGTTTGGTATTCATCAGTGTAAGCTTTTTATTTAAAGTGTAGACGGTGGGGTTTAGTAACTGGTGTCCGGAAGTTCATGCTGGTAGGACGCCTTGGACTCGGCACCTTGGTCGTCGAGAGCCTCCTTATCATCGTGATGCGGATCACTCTGAGGCAGGGTCCACTTGACCTCAGCAATGTTGATGCATGGCAAGAACTTGAGGAAGAGAAGGAATAGTGTCAGGAATAGACCGATCGTTCCGACATAAGTCATGATGTCTACCCAGCTTGGGTTGTAGTATTTCCAGTCACCTGGAAGCCACATACGAGGTAGTGTGGTGACGATGATAACAAAACGCTCGAACCACATACCGGCATTCACCGCCATACAAACGCCCATCACAACCCATAGGTTTTCACGGCAATAGCGGAACCAGAACAGTTGTGGGGAAAGCACGTTACAGGACATCATAGCCAGATACGCCCACCAGTAAGGACCGGCGATTCGATAGAAGAAGGCAGCACCCTCATATTTTGCACCTGAGTAGAAGGCGACAAAGAGCTCCATCAAGTAGGCATAACCAACGATGGTTCCGGTGAGCAGAATGATCTTAGCCATGTTCTCGATGTGCTTCATCGTGATCAGATCATGCAAGCCGTAGATATATCTGGCTGGAATCATGATCGTCAAGACCATGGCAAATCCACCAAACACAGCACCCGCAACGAAGTAGGGTGGGAAAATAGTCGTGTGCCAACCGGGCACAACGGAAGTGGCGAAGTCAAAACTCACCACTGAGTGCACGGAAAGAACCAGCGGTGTTGATAGCGCGGCCAACAGAAGATAAGCAACTTCATAGTGGCTCCACTGACGGTTACCACCACGCCAACCGAGGGAGAAGATCCCGTAGAGCAACTTGCGGATGCCTGGCTTAGCACGATCACGGATAGTGGCCAAATCTGGCACCATACCGAGATACCAGAAAATCAAAGAAATCGTAAAGTAGGTTGATACCGCAAACACGTCCCAGAGAAGAGGTGACTTAAAGTTCTGCCAAATAGCGTTTGCGTTAGGGATAGGTGCGAGGAACCACACCATCCACAGGCGACCAACGTGGAACATCGGGTAGATACCCGCACAGACCACAGCAAAAATTGTCATCGCCTCCGCGGCGCGGTTAATCGATGTTCGCCAATTCTGACGTGTCAGGAACAGAATGGCTGAAATCAGCGTTCCTGCGTGGCCAATACCAATCCAGAAAACGAAGTTAACAATAGGCCATCCCCACATGGTGCGGTTACTGTTTCCCCAAACACCAACACCTGTTGAAACAAGATAGAACAAACCACCGCCAACTCCAACAATAGCGATGATCACGCTGGGAATGAAAAGCATCCACCAGATTGCTGGTTGCTTGTTTTCAAGAATTCCACAAATACGCTCAGTAATCCAGTTATAGGAACGGTTGTTGAGAATAAGCTTCTCACGCTCCATGACTGGAATCACAGGCTTATTTGGGTCTTTTTCGATCGTAGTATCCGACATGGAAAATGATGATTTAGAAGTTGGTGATTGTTTGGGAAACAAAAAGTCTCTCGCTTAATGCATGTTGATGGTAGCGCGGCCAATTCCCTTGGCGCCCGGCATGTTTGGATTCGGGTTTTTCACGCGAGCAAGATAAGTGGTGCGGGGCAGAGTGCCGATGTAGTGCAACAGCTCGTAGTTACGTGCTGAATTACGGGAGCGGACCACCTTGGCCTTATCCCCATCCTGCAAGTTGCCAAAGGTAATCGCGCTAGACGGACATGCGTCCTGGCAAGCTACACGGACCGAGTCCAACTTAGGACGCAGCTCGCTGTCAGCGATCTTCACATCAACAGATGATCCGCCGGCAAGTGTTGCCTTGTTCTTGAGTCTGGCTTTCACCTTAACCTTAGCTGCTTGGATGCGCTGCACACAGTAAGTGCACTTCTCCATGACACCACGCATACGCACCGTCACGTTCGGGTTGCGCTGCAGATGAGGTGCTTCACCAATCGCCTTCTTACCGCCAGGACCCTTGTAGAGGTTCTTTTCGATAAGTGGATTGCGCTTGTTGTAATCAAAGAAATTGAAGCGGCGAGCCTTGTATGGGCAGTTGTTCGCGCAGTAACGAGTACCGATACAGCGGTTGTAGGCCATTGTATTGAGGCCGTCCTCGGAGTGAACCGTAGCATTCACGGGGCAGACAGTTTCACATGGTGCAGACTCACACTGCATACAGGCAACTGGCTGTGGGATCATCTCGGGATTGTCCTCGTCACCTTCAGCGGCAGAGAAATAACGATCCATGCGGATCCAGTGCATTTCACGACCCATGGCGACCTGCTCTTTGCCAACAACAGGAATATTGTTTTCTGCCTGACAAGCAACCAGACACGCGTTGCAGCCGATGCAATTATTAAGATCAATGGTCATCGCCCACTGCTGACGCTCATCGTAGAGGTGCTTGTCAGCCTGTGCTTTTTCATGCCAAGTCTTACTACCCTTCTGCTTGTAAAGAGAGATATTTTCAGGCGCATGAGAGTCCATACCCTGCTTTTTAACACCCTCGATCTGCGCAGCAAAATCAGCTTTGTGACCGTGATGGTCATGCTCCATGGTGGAAATTTCACGAGCAAGTGCACGGCCATACATCGCGTGGTGCTCTTGGGTCATGGCGATGGAGTAACGCTTATTAGCACTTTCTGCCTTAGCGCCTGTGGCGAGGTAAGGGGTCTTGTTAGTGCGTAATGCGTAAGCATTGAAACCACGGTTAACGCTCACGAGGCTGACGTTTTTCTCGTCTTTGGGCCCACGCTTGAGCTCATCATGCTCATCAAAACCTTGGCCGTAACCAAGCGCGATAGAAATGACATTATCTGCATGACCAAAACCGATCATAATGGCGACCTCAAGCTCTCTGCCATTGACGCTCACCTTAATTACTGGGTTAGCGTGGTCTTTACCTTCGCCGTCAGGGCCAACACCAGCGTTTTCAGTCTCGATACCGTAGACCTTGCCCTTAGGCTGAAGTTTAAGAATTTTCTCGTAGACGCCTAGATCCTTAGCTGTTTTTGGAGAAACAACAGCGACGTTGTCCCAGCAAACCTTGGTGATTGGATCGGGAGCTTCTTGCAGCCATGCGTTATTGATATAACGGCCATCATAAATGGATCCATCGGTAGCAAAAACAACCTCCAAGCTGCTCAAGCTGGGCACAGCTGGCAGAGTGATGCTTGTCGATGATACTGGGTTGAGTGGAGTCGCGGCAGTATATGACGCCTTCCAGAAACCATCCCGCAGGAACTTAAGCCAGCTCTTGTCAGAACCATCAGCAAGTGCGGCAAATGTCTTGCGCACCGCATCATAAGAAACAGAGGTCTTTTCTCCCTCTTTCGAGGAGTCAAACAACTTGCCATCAAGTAGTGCAAGCAGAAGGTCAATTTCAGACACGCCATTATAAAGTGGCAAAATAAGGGGCTGAACAGCAGCAAGAGAGCCGTCACTAGTGCGAGCATCCCCCCAGCTTTCGAGGTAATGAGCTGCTGGAACATGCCAATCGGCAGCATGAGCAGTTGCGTCAGCGCGGAGACCAAGGTGAATCACCTTTGCCTTCTTGGCAGCATCAGCAAAACCGTCCGCATCGTAGACAGGGTTAGCGGGAGTCAGCAGCACGACTGCGTCAAGCTCGCCGGCATTGAGTGCCGCGATGAGCGACTCCATGTTACCGTGCTTGCCGCGGCCGGTGTTAACCGCCTTGAGAGTTTTACCGTAGTTGCCGAGCAGAGAGTTAATCGCGATGCATAGGTCTTGTAGCTCACGAGACTGGCGCGTGCCGGCCACCACAATGGATTTACCGGCATTGGCCTTAAGGTCTTTAGCGCATTCAGCGGCCCATTTTTTCTCAGTATCTGAGAGAGTGATGCCACCCTTGACTGTGTAAGATGCTCCAAGCTGATTGGCGATTTCAGCAGCAATAGCTGGCACCTGACTTGGCGCGATGCGCAAGCGATGATCTGCCATACCGCCGGTGAGGCTGAAGCCACCCTCAGCAATATAGAGGCGGTTCATCGCCTTGGCGTTGGCTTTTTTATCGTATCCAGCACCTTCAATGAAGCGGTTCTTAAAGAAGCCGCTCACCGGACCTTGCTGATCCAGCTCAAGAAAATCAGAATCGAGTGAAAGCACCACCTTGGCACGGGAGAAATCAACCACTACATCTGCAGAATCACCAAAGGCAGCTGCGTTTGCCTCTTTACGAGCATCTCCACTGAGTGGCTCATAATGGAAAAAGCGAGCATCGGCAAATTTAGCCTGCAGCTCTGTGGCCAAACGGCTGCGCGTAGGTGATTGGTCATCACCAAAAACAAAACCAATGTTGGCCGTTGGCTTAGCAATATCAGCAAGTGCTTCTTCAAAAGCTGCACGGCTTGATGTTTCACCGTTCTGCAAAAATTCCCGTGAACGCGCTGGATCATACATATCCAGAACAGAGGCCTGGGTGAATGAGTCGGTGCCACCGTGCTTGTCGAACAACTTGTTTGGCTCAAGCTTGGTAGGGCGGCCATCGTGAGTGGTGACAACTAGAGGCACAGCACCGTTTGCACGCGGCATTGAGCTTGCGAAGTGAACAGGTTTGCCGGGCACACTCCACTCAGGGGAATCGGTAAACGGGACAATCAGGCTCTCTGGGCGGCGGCAAGCTGCCAGCCCCATACCTGCAAGCGCGGAAGATGCGCCCATAAGCTTCATAAAGGAGCGACGAGAAACTTCACGCTCCTCCTCGGTTTCCATTTGGGCGCTGCCGTCAATAAATTCGCGGTCCAGTGAGTCTTGAAAGCGTTCAGTACTCTCGAGTTCACCAAGGCTTCTCCAGATCTTAGAGCCGCCGTTGACTGGGGCATTTACAGGTGAATCTGGTTGGTTGTTCTTCCGGTTGCTCATGTGCTTAGTAGGAAATAGATATAAGTAAGAAAGTGATGCAGAGGATTCGGGCTAATTAACGGTGGCACGTTGCACAGCTCTCCTTGGGGTGAATGCTCCAGTTTTTCTTCAACAGCTCACCGAACTGCTTCTGAGTGGTGACCCGCTCGCCTTCTTCGTTTTTAATCTCATTTTCGAGGAGATACTTCTCAGCATTGTAATCTAAATTGTATACTTCCTCGAGAGGGCGCAGGTGATTCTCTGGTGCGCGGTGGCAATCCAAACAGAATGCCATACTGAGGCTCTTATCGTGATGCACCTTCTCCATCTTGTGGATATCACCGTGGCAAGACTGGCAAGACACCCCTCTGTTGACGTGCGCGGAGTGGTCAAAGTAGACGTAATCTGGAGACTTGTGGATGCGCACCCACTTGATTGGCTTCTTCACAGCCCCCTCAATAGGAGCGTGATCTTCATCCACACCCATCGCAGCACGCAGTGGCGCAAGCTTAGGGCTTCCCTTCTGAACATGCTCGTGACAGTTCCAACAGGTGTTGGCCGTGGGCACTCCAGCAGAGGCAGACTTATCTACTGAGCTGTGGCAGTAACGACAATCCATCCCGAGCTGATCGACATGCAGAGCATGATCATAATCAATGGGTTGATCGGGCTGGTAGCCTACTCGTTGAGCCTTGGGAGTAGCATAATAAGAGAATGCAGCAGTAAGTCCTGCTACAACAAAAATCAAGCAAACCGCGATTTTTAGCGGCAGCAAATTGGTCCATCTCGGGAAAAAATTAGCCATGACGTCACGCGGGTTCTAGGGATTGTGAAAGATTTCACAAGCAAATTTTTTAGAAAGAATGGAACCCGAGCTGGGGTAGCAAAATACCGGCTTTATTTTGTTTCTGCTCTCTCATTTTTTTAGCCCCGCCAGCCAAGAATGAGATCACCGGCATCGACAAACTTCGGACATCTTAAGCATCAATTTAAAATGGCAAATAAGGCATCCTCGTGGAGAATACTCGTGTAACTATTAATTTTCACTATGAATAATGCCGAACGCGAAAAGCACGACCGCTTTCTCCGTCTCTATGTAGAGAACGAGGAATCGCTCAATGGGTTTGTGCGTTCACTTGTATTCACCCTAGATGATGCTCGCGAGGTTATGCAGGATACCGCCGTGGTGCTCTGGCGTAAATTCGAGGAGCTCGACTCACCTGAGGACTTTCGCAGGTGGGCATTTGGCGTGGCCCGCTTCCAGGCACTGGCATATCGCCGTGACCGGGCGCGTGACCGCCACGTCTTCAGTGATGACCTCATCTCCATGCTCGAGAAAGAAGCCGCGGAGGCAGGAGAAAAAAGCAGTCAGGAGGAGCTCGCCCTACAGGAATGCCTGACCAAGTTACCCAGCAAACATAGAAAACTCATTCAAGCAGTTTACATGGGAAGAGAACGCATTGACAAAATAGCGCACAAAGCAGGACGCACACCGATGTCACTTTACAAATCACTTCACCGCATTCGCATGTCACTTGCCGATTGCATTAATAAACATTTAAGCCAACATCAGGGAACAGCATGAAATCCAGCGACGAACATATGGAGCTCATTCGTCTCTATCTCAGCGGCGAGGCTGCCAAAGAGGATGTGACTGCTCTGGAATCACTTATGCTCGAGGACGATCAGCTTCGTGCCGATTTCCTCGCCTACGCCAGAGTCGACGCGGCACTCCCCTCCATGGTTGGCGAGAGGCCAGAGCTCACTCTTTTTGAGAAAAAGCCAAGTAAAGTTCACCGCTGGCTTCTATGGGCGCCTGCTGCCGCACTCATTCTTATAAGCACCATGCTTGGAGTGATGCTAATACAAGAAAAAGGTGAAAACGCACAAACTGCTGATGCCCTCGCCACCCTGCCGGCTGAAAGGCAAGTGGTCGCCCGATTCGGCACACTCAATGACTGCCAGTGGATTAATTCCAGCGCCAATATTCATTCCGGAGACCCCATTACCTTGGGCCAGCGCATTGAACTCAGCACGGGTAATGCCGAGATCATCTTTAGTAGTGGCGCGAGATTGAACCTCGTCGGGCCAAGCATCATCGAGACAAGGTCCAACAATAGCAGCTTCCTCACTCTCGGGGAGGCTCACGTTACAGCGCACACTGAAGAATCCAAAGGCTTCACCCTAGAGACCCCTTATAGCACCTTCATCGATATTAGCACCGCCTTCACCGCTACTGTATCTCCAGATGGGCTTAGCCGTCTTGAAGTCTCAGAGGGCGAAGTCGACGCTATCTTGGAAAAAGGCGGCAAACGCACGCGTTTCAGTGCCGGCCAGACACTTTACGTAGAGCCAGGCAAAAACAAAATACTCACCCGGATCGAGCCCGGGGACGGTTCTAAAGCCTTCCGCTTCGCCACTATTGAGCCCCCAAGCAACACCGATTATGCGGATCTCTCTGCAGGTCATGCAACGATAAGCACATTATCACTGCCCATAAACCCTTCAGGATCAGCGGATGCACTACTAGACGGCAAGGGGCAGTCAAGTCAGGATGCCCCCAGAGAATCAGCCTTTTTTGTCAGGCAACCCGGCTATAAAGCCTTATTGCTCGATCTTGGCACGGACATTACCATTACTAAAATAAACACCTACTCCTGGCACCAAAACGAAAAGTATAAAGAGCATCGTGAGCGGGCACAGCAACGCTACACACTCTATGGCTATGCGGGAGACACGCTTCCCGACCTTAATGAACTGGCCGATATGTCGGACTGGACTCGCATTACTCGAGTCAATAGCGATCAATTCTTCAAGGTCAACGAAAGGCTGGATCGACCCGCACAGCAAGCCTGCTCGATCACCGCGGCTAGTGGAAATCTTGGTAGATTTCGTTACCTGCTATGGCACACTAAGGGGAGTACCTTCTTTGGTGAGTTTGATGTTTATGGCGCACCATAGGGCGTGACTAATGTCCACAAGCCTTTCCGACCCCCACCCTCGCATGACCTCCCGATGGACCCGGTCCTGGTGCTTACTCAGCGGCGAGTCAAAAATCTTCAAATCACTGTGAAAAAACCACTCCTCTTTCTCATCTCCCTATACGCTCTCTTGGACGCATCCGGCGAACCGCGGGCGACCGAAGGAAGCGCAAGCTCTTCACAGCGGGCGACCGAAGGAAGCGCAAGCACTTCACCGCTGACGACCGAAGGAAGTGCAAGCCCTCCCCCCAACATTGTCCTCATTCTTGCCGATGACCTCGGCTACGGCGACTGCGGCGTTACCAACCCGGAATCCAAAATCAAAACCCCTCACATTGACCAACTCGCCAAAGAAGGCCTCAGCTTCAGCGACGCCCACTCCGCCGCCAGCACCTGCACCCCCTCCCGTTACGGCCTGCTCACCGGTATTAACCCCGTCCGCACCGGTGTTCTCAACACCCTGCTTGCCAAAGGCAAACCCATCATCTCAGAAAAAGAAAAAACCCTCGCCCACCTGCTCAAAGACCAAGGTTACGCCACCCACATGATCGGTAAGTGGCATCTCGGCTTTGACATGGACGGCAAGAAAAAAGACTTTGATTTGGACCAAGCGTTCATCGGCGGACCCATCGATCGAGGTTTTGACAGCTTCTTCGGCATCCACTCATCCCCTGGCGCGTTCCCTCTCTTTTATCTCAAAGATCGTAAGGCCGTGGCAAAACCCTCTGAAAAAACCTCTTGGGTAAAGATGAAAATCGGGGGAGGAACAGCCACTATCCATGGCCTCAAATCCCCCGACTTTGAACTCGACGAGGCCAGCCCCACCTTCTGCCAAAGGGCGGTCGAACTCATCAAAAACCACGCTGATACCAACACCGACCAGCCCTTCTTTCTCTATTACGCCTCCCCCATCCCCCATAGCCCCTGGGTTCCATCGAATGCCTTCAAAGGCAAAAGCGGCCACGGCGATTATGCTGACTTTGTCATGCAACTGGACGACATCGTCGGCAAAATCAATCAGGCCTTGAAAGACACCGGACTGGATCAAAACACCCTGCTCATCTTCACCAGTGACAACGGCCCAGGCCCACACGCCACTAGGCTGATGGCCAAAAAGGACCACCTTAGCGCCGGCCCTCTGCGTGAGAGCAAAGCCAGCATCTACGAGGGCGGCCACCGCGTGCCCTTCATCGCCAAGTGGCCAGAAAAAGTCTCCGCGGGGACACAAACCAATGCCACGATCAACTTCACTGACTTTTTTGCCACCTTGGCCAAACTCTTCAAAGCTGACCTCGCCACGACCTATCCTTCTGCCACAGACTCCCACAGCTTCCTGCCCGTATTACTAGGAAGCTCGAAAGACCACCCCCGCCCTGCCATGATCAATGGCTCCTACTCTATCAGGCAGGGCACCTGGAAACTCAGTTCAAAAGGCAACAAAAAGAGAACGGATGTGACCAAGATCAAAACCGGTCAATTTGAACTGCACAACCTGGCCGACGACCTCGCCGAACAACACGACCTCTCCGAGGACCAACCCAAGAAAGCAAAACAGCTTTTAGACCAACTCCAAACCTTCATCAAACAGCGTAGCTTAAAGTAAAGCCATCGGTCATCCGTTATCCATTATCAATCGCCATGAAACATCTCATTCTCATTCTCACTTCACTATTCACCATTCACCATTCGGCGGCTGCCGAGCAGCGGACGACCGAAGGAAGTGCAAGCCCTCCTCCAAACATCCTACTCATCCTCTCCGATGACCACGCCCAGCACGCGTTGAGCTGTTACGGCAACAAGCACATCAAGACCCCCTCTCTGGACCGCATCGCCAAGGAAGGCATGCGCTTCGATCACGCCCTGACACCAAACTCCTTCTGCACCCCAGCGCGAGCAGCCGTGCTCACTGGCAAATATTCCCACAAGAATGGCGTCACCCGCCTCAACCAGCTCTTTGACGGTTCCCAGCAAACCTTCCCCAAGCTACTACAAAAAGCCGGCTACAACACCGCCCTCTTTGGCAAGTGGCACCTGCTCTCCCAACCCACAGGCTTTGACCACTACTGCGTGATGAAGATGCAGGGCATGCCCATGGATCCCATCGTCTTTGAACCCCAGCACAAGTGGGTGCCCTGGAGCCCCAAAGATCAGAAAACCTTCAACAAAGGCGGCCGCCGCCTCAAGGGCTTCAACAACGACGCCATCACTGACGAAGCCCTGCTGTGGTTGGATCAAAAACGCGACAAAACCAAACCCTTCTGCCTGCTGCTCCACCCCAAGCCACCCCACGAGCCCTACGTGCCGGCCCCTCCTGGGTATGAACACTTCCTTGATGACGTCACCGTTCCGGAACCCGCCACTCTCTATGATGACTACAAAGGTCGCACTCCGGAGGCGATTAAAAAGACCATGCGCTCCAACCTGATCCTGCGCAGACCGAACTTCAAAAAAACCATCGCCGAATTTCGCAATCAAGACCCCGACATCACCGACAAGGAATTGCTCGCCAAACTCTATCAGATTTACATCAAGGGTTACTACAGGCTTGTCAAAAACGTGGATGACAATGTCGGCCGCGTACTCGACTACCTGGACGAGAGCGGCCTCGCCAACAACACCATCGTCATCTACACCTCGGACCAAGGCTTCTCCCTCGGTGAGCACGGCTTCTACAACAAGCAGTGGATGTATGAAAAACCCCTGCACCAGCCGCTCTTGGTTCGCTTTCCTGAGGTCATCAAGGCAGGGCAAGTCTGCTCCTCGATGAGTAACCACGTCGACCTCGCCCCCACCCTGCTCGACTACGCCGGCCTGCCCATCCCGAATGACATTCAGGGCCATTCCCTGCGCGGCATCCTGGAAGGCAAGGCCGAAAAAGTTCGCGACGCATCCTATTACCACTTCTATAGCCATGGCGACAACAACCTGCCGGAGATGATCGGCATCCGCACAGCCACCCACAAACTCATCCACTATCCTGGCATGAAGGGCAAGTATCAGTGGGAGCTTTTTGATTTGGAAAAAGACCCCGAGGAAATGCAAAATCACTACGCCAACCCGGCGTATCAAGACATGAAGGCAGAACTCACCGAGGGCCTGCTCAAACTCATACGCGAGCTCGAAGATCCCGTCGATGCCCCCAATCTGGTCCAAACCGTCCTGCCCTGAGATCAACCTGAAAAATCCGGATGAAATACCTGCCTCGCCTAACACTCGCCGCCCTTTGTGGCATCTACGGCCTCTCCGTAGCCAGCTCCCTGCTGGCGGGCGATCTCGCGGGCAGCCGCCCTAACATCATCCTGGTACTCACCGATGACCAGGGCTACGCCCAACTCGCTTGCCACGGCCACCCCTGGCTGGAAACCCCGCACCTCGATGCCCTGCACGCACGTAGTGTCAGCTTCACCGACTTCCACGTCAGCCCGACCTGCTCCCCTACCCGCTCCGCCCTGATGACGGGCAACCACCCCTTCAAGAATGGGGTCACCCACACCGGGGGTGGCCGGGAACGTCTGGCGCCCTCTGCCACCACCCTGCCCCAGCACCTGGCAAAAGCGGGCTACGTCTCCGGCATTTTTGGCAAATGGCACCTCGGCGACGGACCCGGTTACACTCCCGCTGAGCGCGGCTTTGACGAGGTCTTTATTCACGGCTCGGGCGGCATTACCCAGCCGATGGACGCGCCGAGCAACACCTACCAAGATCCGATCGTCCATCACAACGGCAGCTTCGTGAAAACCACCGGCTTCTGCACTGATGTGTTCTTCTCCCAGGCCTTGGGCTGGATCCGGGAGAACAGGGACAAACCCTTCTTCGCTTACATTTCGACCAACGCCCCGCACGGGCCCTTCATCGCCCCGGCAGGCAAGCGGAAGAAATTCCAGGGCTACGGGTTCAGCAGTAACCGGGGGGGCTTCTACGGCATGGTCGAGAACATTGATGACAACGTCGGCCGTCTCATGACCTACCTCAAGGAATGGGGTCTGGAGGAGAAGACCCTGGTCATCTTCATGTCGGACAACGGCACCACCCTCGCCGGTTCGGGAAACGGGGCCGTGGGCAAGCGCGACGGCGTGAAACTCTCTGCCTTCCATGCCGGGCTCAAGGGCGGCAAGAAAAGCCCCCACCAGGGCGGCACCAAGGTTCCCGCCTTCTTCTCCTGGAAAGGAAAACTCGGCCAAGGTGTAGCCCGCAATAACCTCACTGCCCACATCGACCTGGTTCCTACACTCATCGAGCTGGCAGGTGGCGAAGCCCCCGAGGGCATTGACGGCAGAAGCATGCTGCCCCTGCTCGAGGATGCCGGCGCGCCGTGGCCCGATCGTAAGCTTTTCTATCACATCGGCCGCTGGAGTGACAAGGTCGGGCCAGACGGATCCCAGTATGACAAGAAGCCTGGCAAGGCGGGCTTTGCCGTGCGCAGCGCACAATACCGCCTGATCAACAACGAGGAACTCTATGACATCGGCAAGGACCCCGGCGAAACCAACAACCTCTATGCACAAAAACCCGAAGTCGCCCGCGCCATGATGGACGCCTACGACACCTGGTGGCAGGAAGTTCGCCCCTTTATGGTCAATGAAGGCGTGCGCATGACCGGTCTGGACAGCTACCGCAAGACCTGCGAAAAACAGCTCGCCGAGGGACCGCTGCCCGCCTGGCAAACACCCACTCTACCCTAACAATAAAACCAACAGGATATCATGAAATCACTCCTAATTACCACCCTCGCCATCCTCGCCCTGGCCCCTTACGTTTACGCCAAGCAAGCACCGCTAAAGAAAAACGACCGCATCGTCTTCCTTGGCGACTCAATCACCGCAGCGGGAGCCCGCCCAGGTGGCTACATCACCCTCAGCGCCGAGGCCATCCGCAAGGCCTACCCCGATCTCAACATCGAACTTATCGGCGCCGGCATTGGTGGCCATAAAGTTGCTAATTGCCAGCAGCGTCTCGACAAGGACGTGCTGCAGAAAAAACCCACCATCGTCTTCATCTACATCGGCATCAACGACGTCTGGCACTGGACCCATCCTAGGGTGGTTGCCAGAGGCAAAAAAGGCACCACACCAGAGGACTTTGAGAGTGGCCTCAGGGACATGATTCAAAAGATCAACGACATTGGCGCCAGAGTTATCCTCTGCACACCCACCGTGATCGGCGAAAAACCGGACGGCACCAACCCGGACGACGAACGTCTCGATCAGTATGCCGACATCAGCCGTAAGGTTGCCACAGAAACCAGCTCCCAGCTTCTTGATTTACGCAAAGGCTTCATCACCTACCTCAAAGAGCATAACCCAAAAAACGCCAGCGAGGGCATTCTAACATCGGACAGTGTGCACATGAACCCGGCGGGCAATCAACTGCTCTCCAAGCTCGTCCTCGAGGCCCTGCAGGCATCAACTGCAAGTAAGCAGTAATCTTGTTCAGCGATTAAACAATACGTTTGAACGGCCTATACTCATACTAAAGTATTGATCGTTAAAGCCGCTCGCACTGCAGGCTCTTCATTCTCTGATTACCCGAGATTTTTTCCGGCAAATACCGTCTACTTGCGGAGAGTATTATGTGGAAAAGATAACCTACAACACATAGGACATTTTATCCCGGTTTGCCCTCGTGTGGTGGGCAAAACGTTTTGCGGTTCGTCCTCGTGTGGGGGGCGAACCGTTTTTTTACAGGGCTTCCTGCCTACTGCTCTCAAAGCCCATCCTCCGCTATCAATATAGCACCTCACCAACACGGCAGATATCAAGCCTGCCACCATATTAACCGACAACGTGGGGAAAAACGCTAGACTTACATGGTGCAGCTTATTCCATCGAAATTGGCACTGATTAACTTCTCAAAAAAAACTTAGAAGCCACCGCTGTCGGATGTTTCGATGTTGTTTGCAGCTTGATAAATATATCCAGGCGCGCTGACCCCTGTGACGGTGAAGGTGAAGTTAAACGGCAACCGTTCCTTGGACGAGGTAGTTAGGGTCGCCTGTCCTGCTGAGTCGGTGACAGCGCTGACGGATTCATTGAATATACCGCTGAAATCACCTTGGACAGTTGCGCCGGCCAATGCTTGGCCGGTTCCGCTGTCTATTAAGGTTACCGTTGCCACACCACGATAGTTCTTGCCCGCACGTTGCGTTCCGAGGTCAATGGCCGTCACGTGTGTTTCGGGCGAAGCACCGCCAGTGGTAAATGACCAGACTGGGCCCGGTGCGATTCCAGCGCTATTGACCTCATCGATTGCCCAGTAATAGGTGGTATCAGCTTCTAATGCACTCGGCGTAAAGCCATTGGCCGTCTGATTCCCCTGAAATTCGTTAGTATTCGGCACGGGGTTAACTCCGAAATAAACGTTGTGCGAGGCAGCCAACAAGCTCGGCGTCCAGCTGAGGGAGCTATTTACCGACACACCAACCACTCCATCGGCAGGGTGGGGATCGCTGGCTCCGGTGGGTGGCTCGGCAGCGCTCTCAGACACGATGAACAGGCTATCTACATGGAGGCTGTCGAGCTGCTTGTTGCCTCGGCTGCGATCGGTGTCAATCACCCGCACGTAGACCGTGCCGCTGAGATTACCAGGCAGCACGAAGAAGTCGGCAATGTCATCGTCCTCGGTTTTGGTCACGGTAAGCATGTCACTGTAATTGATATCATCAGTGGAATAGGAGAAGAGAAAATCATCACCTTCACTGTTCGTAGTGTGATGGGCTTCTACAAAGAACGTAACCAGCTCACCACCGGTAACGTTGAAAATCCATTTGTGTTCGAGCCTGGAATGGCGACGATTGCTGCGGCCGCCACTTTCTTCCTCGGTGAGCACTTGGTAAACGTTGTCACTAGTGTGGGTGCTGTCGAACGAGCCCGCGGAGACCGTGCCGAGCAATGTGACTTCGGCACCCGCCAAATCGCTCAGCGGCGGATCGCTTTCGAAGTTAGCGCTCACTGTGATGTCCGTTGTGATTGCGATGTCGGTCCGCGGGTTGCTGGTGTAGCCGTCAGACCAGTCTACAAAATAGTAACCTGGATCTGCTACTGCTGTGACTGCCGAACCTCCTGACCCGTATTCGACGAGCTGCGAGCTGGGGCCGCTGATGGATCCATTCGGGCCCGCCGTGTAGCTGAGCGAGAAAGTATCGATGGCAAAGTTGGCAATAAGACTGATATCTGTGGTCACAGCGGCATCAGTGCGGGGATTGGCAATGCTGCCGTCAGACCAGTTGACAAAATGGTAGCCTAGGTCTGCTACTGCGGTAACCGTGGAGCCATCCGCACCGTTTTCAACCAATTGTGGGCTGGTGCCATTGATCGAGCCATTCGGGCCCGCTGTGTAGTCCAAGGTAAATACTTCCAGATCATTCAAGTCGATGGTGATCTTGAAATTGTCAATTGACATTGCACCATCACCAGCCGCAGCCGTGTTCGCCGTAAAAACCGCCAACACATGACTGACATCTGCCATGCTGAAGCCACCACCGCCAAATCCTGAAACATCGAAAGTTTGGCTAAACGTCCCGGAAGTTCCACCCACAAATGAGGCGAGCGCACTATCTGTGAAGCCTGAAGGGGTGCTCCCATCCTTGAGGTTATACTCTGGCCCGGAAAAACCGCCGAATGACGTAATGTCTGCATTAAAGTCGTTAGCATACCATGTGCCACCCGTCTTGGTGAGTCTAGCCAACAAAAAATCGTTGGTAAGCTCCCCTGTAAACAGGGATGAATAGAAATACAGCGTGGATCCGACCCCTACCGAATAGTCGAACGAAACAGTAATCTCCGTCAGGCTTGTATCTGAGATGTCTAAGGAATTAAGCTGATGTGCACCTTTGTCATCATCCGTCACGAGCCCCGGGTTCAACAGTGTATTGCTTGCCGTGGACCAAGCAGCGTCACGCGTTACCCAGTTGCCGGAATCAATATCTTCAGGCTTAAAACGTGATGTGTTTTTGACCCCATTTGTGCTGAAGGCATAATTGACGGTGATTTCCAAATCCGCAATATCGACGTTACCCTTGCCGTCACTTACAAGAATCTGAAAACGGTTCATCCCAGAATCCCCAGTGGACGCAGTACCCGAAAGCGTGCCCTCAGTGGATACGGTGAGCCAAGCCGGACCGCCGATTTTATGGAAGCGTAGCGGATCCCCCTCCGCATCCGTGGCCAATCCCGCGACAGTGGCGGAATAAGCAACGAACGAATCGACCTCTCCGCCATCAAAAGTATCCGCCGCAAAAACCGGGGCGCTGTTTGCCGCGTTCGCGGCTATTTGTGCCTGAACATCTTGCATGAGAGTCACGGTATCAGCCCTAAGGTTTGATGCTGAAGGAGTGATATCCACATTCCATGTCCACGCGCCACCCGCTTGAGTGCAGCGCTCGACTCGGTCTGCGGCTTTGTCCACGGTCCAAACGATCGCCCCAGAATTCCAGCGTTCATGCGCGGGCATAAACATATGACCAAGAGCTTTATGGCCATCGGCTTGAACAATATAGCCATCAGTCGTTGCCTCGATCGGTAATAACATCTTTGTCTCGTTGACATCATCGCTGGATAAAGCTTGGGCCAATACCGTAGGATGACCACCGGTGTAATCTGTATCCACATTGACTCCGTTAAAAGTGATCGCGACGTCTGCATTATGTGCAGTCACAATGTCATGCAACAATGGCGCATTCATAGAGTCAGCCCCGTTATCGAACCACCAACCGTCGATCAAGGTGCCATAGCGCGCGGCATATTCATCAACAATGATTTCGGCAAAAGCCTGCTTGTAGGTATCACGAGTCGTATTGCCATAAACACTTTGCACATAGCCTTCCCAGTTATCCATCGACTGCGAAGTATAGACTCCTGGCTCGATTTCGACTCTATCCCAAGCGAACTGCACTCCATGTTTCAACATAGGGGGGCCCTGAGTGGCGACATAGGCAATCACTTTGTAACCCTCATTCTGGAAGGCGGTTGCTGCTTCCATGAAGAGATCACGAGTGACCGGCGTTGATCCGGGGTTCAGTGTGGTCAAAACGGAGTGAGGTGCGATATATTTATCGCCATGAGCTGCCTCAGACAAATTAAAAAGAACATACGTTACACCGGGAATGGTCTTCACTTGATTAACCAAAGTGGTGACATTCCATGCCTCAATTTCGCTCTGTCCCGTTCCAAAGCGCCAACCTACTCCCACCGCTTTTTCCATCCAAGCGGCTTTAGGCTCCACAGCGGGGGCGCTTCCGATCAACGCCGCGATGCCCAATAAACACAACATAAACTTCTTCATTGTCTTGACTGGGATTTGCTTTTTATAGGTTTGCAATAGATGCATATATACATGCTAAAATAACTATGCCCTCACAACAATCTATTAAATATCCTCATTTCTTAGGGCAAATAAGGCGTGTGAGACTCTCGCCACTCACGAAAGCCCATCCTCCAGCTTACGCTCCACTATCGATGGTTGCATTGTCTCAATCAAGAGCACCCCATCGCCCCTCCGCACGGCATATTACCAGAACTAGCCTAGCACCTCCGCATCCTCAAAAATGACGATAGAAAACCTGGCCCTTTTGTGTTATCTATCAATCGGGAAAGATGAACTATCACTCATAGAACATTTTAACCCGTTTTGCCCTCGTGTGGGGGGCAAAACGTTTTGCGGTTCGTCCTCGTGTGGGGGGCGAACCGTTTTTTTTACAGAGCTATCTGCCTTCCTGCTTAGAAGCCATCCGAAGGGTGGGGCAAGATCATCAGTGATGGAAACAAGTGAACAAAACACGAAAAACTCACCGTAATCTCATTTTGTAATAAGCTTCCTATACAATACTCACACCGATGTGATAAAAGATGAAAAGCACCATGAAACCAACACTCCTTATCCTTGCCGCCGCGGCAGCACCGCTTGCACCTCTCACAAGCATGGCTGACATCACACCCGCCACCATGTTCACCGACAACATGGTCATCCAGCGCGACACCCAGGCACCCGTCTGGGGAACAGCTGACGCGGGAGAGAAAGTAAACGTCACGGCCAGCTGGGGAGCAACTACATCAACTACCACAGACGATACCGGCAAATGGCAAGTAAACCTGAAGACCCCGGCAGCTGGCGGTCCGCACACCATCACCCTCAAGGGAAACAACAGCATTAAAATTAACAACGTGCTCTCCGGCGAGGTCTGGTTCTGCTCTGGCCAGTCCAATATGGACTTCTATCTCAAGCAACTGACCAAGTTCAACCCGAAGCGCACCGAAGCCGTCGAACAACCCACGATTGACTATATCAACAAGGAAATCGCCACCGCCGAGGACGACCAACTCAGGCAGTTCGAAGTTACGAAAAACACCTCGCCCTTCGAGCCTCTCGACACCCTCAATGGCAGCTGGGTTTCCTCCTCTCCCAAGACCAATAACGGCTTCTCTGCTACCGCCTACTTCTTCGCACGAGAGCTACGCAAGGAACTCAAGGTTCCTGTCGGCATTATCAAATGCGCCTGGGGCGGCACCCGCGTGGAGGCCTGGATCCCGGCCGATGCCTACGGGCAAGACAAGGACATGTCCGCCTTCCTCAAGCAGGAACGCGAGGTTCTGAAAAAAGCGATCGCAAAATGGGATCCCAAGAAAGTCAAAGAGGGCAACCGCCGCCGTGCACCCAAGTCACCTGAGAGCAACCAGCAAGCTCCCGCCACACTTTTCAACGGCATGGCCCACCCGGTACTGCCCTACGCGATCAAGGGCGCCATCTGGTATCAGGGCGAGTCCAACACCAAGGACATGAAGATTGCCTCTCGCTATGCTCAGTACTTCCAGGCCATGATCACCGGCTGGCGCAAGCACTGGGGACAGGGAGACTTCCCCTTCTACTTTGTTCAGCTGGCAACTTTCCGGGACGAGGCTAAAGAACCCCTGGATCAGGACCCCTGGGCAACCGTCATTGACCAGCAAAGAAGAACCCTCAGCCTCAAGAACACCGGCATGGCCGTGCTCAATGACATCGGCGAGGCCAAGGACATCCACCCGCACAACAAGATTGACGTCGGCATCCGCCTCGCACTCTGGGCACTCAAGAACGACTACGGCAAGAATATCGCAGCCTGCAGCGGCCCGCTCTACCAAAGTCACGAAATCAAAGATGGCAAATTCGTCATCTCCTTTGATCACAGCGGCTCTGGCCTGATGGCCGGTTCCAAAACAGGCATGGCGCCCACCGTAGCGACAAAGGACCCACTGAAAGGATTCCAGATCTGTGGCGCGGATCGTCAATGGCAATGGGCCGAGGCCACCATCACCGGGCCCAATACCGTCACCGTATCCCATCAAGACATCCCCGAGCCGACCATCGTCCGCTACGCCTGGGCCCCCAACCCTGGAAAAGTAAATCTCTACAATAAAGAAGGCCTGCCAGCGTCTATCTTCACCACCGAGTAAAAAACCTCAGTTCAGAGGAAAAACAACAGCTAGCAAAATAGTGTGGGCAGTTGCCCCTTAGCAGTCATACGCCAAGCCTCCCATGAAATACCTTCTTTTCATTCTCACTTCATCTGCCATGGGGGGATTGCCTATGTCCGCTTTTGCGGACACCCCGACAAAGTCGGCGGTTCACTATTCTGCTGCTGCAAAGCAGCAGCCCAACATCCTACTTATCCTCGCCGACGATCTCGGTTACGGCGATGTCCGCTGCTACAATCCGGAGTCCAAGATTCCCACACCCCACCTTGACCAGCTCGCTACTCAAGGCATGCGCTTCACCGATGCCCACAGCCCGTCGACGGTGTGCACGCCCACGCGCTACAGTTTGCTCACCGGCCGGATGTCTTTTCGCACCGGCATGGTCAACGTATTCACCGGTGTACAGGGCCCGTGCCTTATCGAGGAGGAACGACTGACTCTGCCCGGGATGTTGCGAGATAACGGCTACACCACCGCCTGTATTGGCAAGTGGCACATCGGCATGTCTTTCTTTGACAAGCAGGGCAAGCAAATCACCAATAACCGGATTGAGGGGGTGAAGCAGGTCGACTACTCCCGGCCCATCCCGGACGGTCCCGTGCATCGTGGCTTTGACCATTTCTTTGGAACGGTCTGCTGCCCGACGACATCCTGGATTTACGCCTATGTGGAGGATGATCGCATCCCCATCCCGCCGACCAAAGTGATCGACAAATCCGGCCTGCCCAAGCACCCGCACAGCCATGACTGCCGAGCGGGCATGATTGCCGAGGGTTTTGACCTGGAAGAGGCAGATCTTGTTTTCCTGGAGAAGAGCAAGCAGTTCCTCAAAAACCATGTTGAAAACAAACCCGGCCAGCCCTTCTTTCTGTTCCACTCCATGCAGGCTGTGCATTTGCCATCCTTCCCGGCGGACAAGTACAAGGGCAAAACCAAGGCAGGGCCACACGGGGACTTTATTTATCAGATGGATGACATCGTGGGGCAGTTGCTCGATACGCTCGAGGAACTCAAGCTCGACGGCAACACACTCGTCATTTTTGCCAGTGACAACGGCCCGGAGGTTCCTACGGTTGCTCGCATGCGCAAGGATTTTGGGCACGATGGCGCCCGGCCATGGCGCGGCATGAAGCGCGACCAATGGGAAGGCGGGCACCGCACGCCCTTCATCGTGCGCTGGCCTGGCAAGGTCAAGGCGGGCACGACCAGTGACCAGCTTCTAAACCTCACCGACATCATGGCAAGCTGTGCTGCCATTGCGGAAGCAGAGCTGCCCGGTGACGCGGCGGAGGACAGCTACAACATGCTGCCCGTTTTACTCGACACCCAGGGAGACAAACCTGTGCGCCAATACATGCTGACCCAAACCCCGACCCTCAAACTCGCCATTCGCAATGGTGATTGGAAATACCTCGATCATCAGGGCTCGGGGGGCAACAACTACAATCGTGCCGACCTCAAACCCTTCGTGCTCCCGGAAGCCGATCCCACCGCCAGCGGCCAGCTCTACAACCTTAAAACCGATCCCGGTGAAACCACCAACCTCTCCAGCAAGCACCCGGAAAAGGTGCGCAGGCTCAAGGCAATCCTGAAAGAGATGAAGGACAGCGGGCGTAGTGCTCCGGAGCGTCATTAAACGCCCATCCGCCCAACGGCGGCAAACAAACTGAAAAAATGAAACTCGATCGCTTCACCATACCGCTTCTGCTTCTCACTGCGCTGTGCACGCTTCAAACTTCTGCGGCCGAGAGCTCGCAGGGCAAGCCCTCCACGGCGCAACAGCGGGCGAACAACGAGAGTGCAAGCTCTCGGACGACCAAAGGAAGTGCAAGCTCTCCTAAGCCCAATGTGATTTTCATTCTCGCAGATGACTGGGGACTGGGGGATGTGAAGACCTACGGTGGCGACCGCTGCAAGATCGAGACCCCGCACATGGACCGCTTGGCCGGGAAGGGCATGAAGTTCACCGACGCGCACAGCTCCTCCGCAGTATGCACGCCGACACGTTACAGTGTGCTCACCGGGCGTTACAACTGGCGCAGCAAGAAGAAGGCGGGTGTGCTTAATGGCTTTTCTCCACACCTGATCAAGCCTGGTCGTGAGACGGTTGCCTCCATGTTGCAAAACAACGGCTACCACACCTGCATGATCGGCAAGTGGCACCTGGGCATGAATTTCCCCACGACGAATGGCAAAGCAGCCAGCAAAGACAATACGGACTGGAAGGGGCAGATCAAAAACGGTCCCAATGCCGTCGGCTTTGACTACTACTATGGTATTTCCGCATCCCTCGACATGCCGCCCTACATCTGGATTGAGAACGACCGCTTCGTGGGTGAGTGCACGGCCACGAAAGCATTTCTCCGACCACACCGCCCGGGCCCGGCCCATGCGGACTTCGAGGCCGTGGACGTGCTGCCCGTACTCACGCAAAAAGCAGTGGCCTATATCAAGGAGCGTGCACAGGCAGACAGGCCTTTCTTTCTCTACATGCCGCTGGCCAGCCCGCACACCCCGATTGTGCCTTCAAAAAATTTCCAAGGCAAAAGCCCGGTTGGCGCTTACGGTGACTTCGTGATGGAAACGGACTGGTCCATCGGCGAGGTGGTCAAAGCCGTGGAAGAAGCGGGCATTGCCGGCAACACCCTCATCATCGTGACCGCGGACAATGGTTGCAGCAACATGGCAAGGGATGGTTTTAAGAAAAAAGATCAGCTCATATTCCGCACCGGAGGAAACGCTCCCGATGAAGCTGGCAAACACTACGCCAGTGACATCTACCGCGGCCACAAGGCCGACATCTACGAGGGCGGACACCGCGTGCCCTTCATCGCCCGTTGGGATGGCCAGGTCAAAGCCGGCAGCATCTCAGATGACACTGTCTGCCTAGTGGACCTGTTTGCCACCTGTGCCGACATCGTCGGTGCAGAAGTAGCCGATACCGCCGCCGAAGACTCTGTGAGTATCGTCCCAGTATTAAACGGCACGGCCCAAGAACCCATCCGTGAAGCCGTTGTCCACCACTCCATCAACGGCAGCTTTGCCATCCGCAAGGGCAAGTGGAAGCTCGCCTTCTGCCCCGGATCGGGCGGCTGGACGCATCCTAGACCCGGCAAACCGGCGGAGCTCAAAAAGCTCGCCGCCCATGAGCGGGTGCAGCTCTTCGATATGCAAGCCGACCCTGCGGAAACCAAGAACCTCTCAGCACAACATCCAGACAAGGTCAAAGAACTCACCCAACTCGCCGAGAAAACCATTAATGACGGCCGCTCAACTCCCGGGGCGAAGCAGAAGAACGATGGTGCAAAGACCGAGCTTTACCCAGGGTGGATCCGTCAGGCAAAAAAGTAAGCTCGCACCCCATGAAACTCCCCCACCTGAGCGTCCCCCTCCTCATTCTCACTTCACTATTCACTATTCACCATTCTGCGGCTGCGCCGCAGCAGCCCCCCAACTTCGTTGTCATCATGGCCGATGATTTGGGTTACGCAGAACTCGGCTGCTACGGCTCAAAAACCTTCAAAACACCGCACATCGATGCCTTGGCTGAAGGGGGCCTACGCCTCACAGACTTCCACAGCAACGGCGCGGTCTGCTCACCCACACGGGCAGCTCTACTCACCGGGCGTTACCAGCAGCGCAGCGGTATCGACGGTGTGGTCACCGCCAAGGGTCACCGCCATACCGGTTTGGGCCTCGAGCAGGAAACCGTGGCCGAGCTGCTCAAGCGCGCCGGATATGCCACCGGCATGTTTGGCAAATGGCATGTCGGCTACGATCCTAAATTCAACCCGAGCAAACAAGGTTTTGATCAGTTCCAAGGCTTTGTCTCCGGCAACATTGACCTGTTTTCCCACGTCGATCAGGAGGGCTGGTTTGATTGGTGGGTGCAGGATGAACTGAGCTATGTTCCCGGCTACGCGCCGCACCAGATTACCGAGCGTGGTATTGAATTCATCCGCCAGCACAAGGACCAGCCCTTTTTACTCTACCTCCCCCACCCGGCACCGCACTACCCTTACCAAGGGCCCAAGGACCAGGCAAACCGGGTGGTTAAAAAAGGCTTCAAACCCGAGCA
The DNA here is from genome assembly GCA_009937455.1 of Verrucomicrobiaceae bacterium. Classification (GTDB taxonomy): domain Bacteria; phylum Verrucomicrobiota; class Verrucomicrobiia; order Verrucomicrobiales; family Akkermansiaceae; genus Oceaniferula. The sequence goes on from JAACFN010000005.1 coordinate 25,285, forward strand.
GCTCGATAAGCTTAAAACTGTGCCTGCCCTCAAGAAGGCAGAAGCCGCCCGTGCCTACCGGGAAATGGTGCAGGACCTCGATGCCCAAGTCGGCAGGATCATCGCCGAGCTTCAGAGCCAGGGGCTAAGGGAAAACACCCTGGTCATCTTCTGCTCGGACAATGGAGGCACCGGCAACAAAGAACTAGGCAGCAGCAACGCGCCCCTGCGGGGCAAAAAAGGCCAGCTCTACGAAGGCGGTCACCGCGTGGCAGGCATCTTCAACTGGCCCGGCAAGATCAAACCCAGGGTTTCCGCTGAGACCGTCATGACATTCGACCTCATGCCCACCTTTGCCGAACTGGCCGGTGTAGTGCCCGAGGCAACCATGGATGGAGTCAGCCTGAAGTCTTTATTGCTGGACCATGAGAACCTGGCCAAACGTCCGCTGATTTGGATGACCGGAAAAAGCACCGCCTACCGGCAAGGCGACTGGAAGTTGTTATTGGGCAGTGGCAGGAAACTGCCCCCTTCACCATTGCTCTATAACCTCCGGCAAGACCTCGGTGAAACCACGGACCTTGCCGCCCAATACCCAGAGCGCGTCAAAACCATGCAGGCAGCCGCCCTGCACATGCGCAATGAAATCCGTAATGGCAGCCAAATGCTCAGCGGGCAGTAAGCGGGACTCTCATAGCCGCGAGGCGGCGACAACGAAGAACCAAGAACTAGGAACCAAGAACAGCCGCCGGCCTGCGGCCTGCGGCTTGCATCCTCAAAAATGGGGATAGGAAGAATGACAGAAGCTGATACAGTTCACGTTTTAAAGGAGATGATTCACGTGAGCGGAAGCAGAAAAGTCAACCAGCTGAGAAAACCAATCGCGAGCATTGGCATCTTGCTCCTTTGTACCGCGGGCTCAGTAGCTGCTCAAGAACAGCCCGCTGCCACGGAAGCACGCTACGACGGCACTTGGGAATCATTGCAAGAAATGTCGGTTCCCGCTTGGTTTGATGACGGCAAGATTGGTATTTTTATCCATTGGGGACCCTACAGCGCGATCGGCTATCGCAGGGGCGGGCGCGGCTACTCCGAGCATGTGCCCAAGCTGATCTACCGTGACCCCAAGCATTATTACCCCTACTTAAAAGAACGCTGGGGTGCTCACCCTCCCGAATTTGGATACAAGGATATCATACCGGAATTCAAAGCTGAGAATTGGAACCCGGTCGAGTGGGCCGCCCTCTTTAAACAAGTTGGGGCAAAATACGTCGTCATGACTGCTGAGCACCACGATGGCTGGGCCAACTGGGATTCCGATCTCACCCCGTGGAACGCCGTCGACAAAGGCCCCAAGCGCGATCTTGTCGGTGATCTTGGCAAGGCACTGCGCAAAGAAGGCCTCAAGTATGCGCCCTCCTATCACCGCGAGCGTCACACCGGCTTTTTTGCCAAGGAACAATACGTCGTCCATAGCGAGCCTCATGCGGATATCGCTGAGGAGATCAAACGGGTTCCGGAAGCAGCCATGCTTTACGGCCCTGACTTCAGCTACAATAAGAACTATGTTGATGACTACGTCGCCCGCTGGAAGGAAATCCAAGAGAAGTATAACCCGGATATGCTGTGGATGGATGATTTCCCCATCTACACCCGTGACGGCAATAAGGTGCGCCAAGGACAGGCAAAACCGGAGATC
>JAACFN010000060.1 GCA_009937455.1 Verrucomicrobiaceae bacterium
ACCGACAAATTGTAATAAGCATCAGCTAATGCCGGATTAAGTTTGATAGTGGATAAAAAATGATCCTCAGCCTGTTGGTAACGTTTAGCGGCGCCTGCCAAGTTACCTAGGTATAAATGTGCGCGGGCATTATCTGGTTTGAGAATGAGCGAACGCTCGAAGGAGTTTTGCGCATTGTCTATCTCTTTGTTTTTGTATTGGGCAATGCCCATCATAAAGTGAGCATAACCGCTATTTTCTCGCATGGTGATGGCCTCGTCCAAGCACGCGATGGCTTTGTTATAATGCCCCAGTTTCATTTCGACTACACCGAGTTTGCAGAGGATGCGGTAGTTGCCGGGAACTCTCTCATTAATGTCGATAAGCACAGAGTGTGCAGCCTGAATACGGCCTCTTTCAAAATGACGTATGATGAGGTCCTCAACATACAAGGTCTCTGACTCGAGGGCGTTGCCATAAGCACGAGCGTGAGCCCTGGAGACTCGATCTGAGTTTGAAAATTCACTGTCTGGCCGACGAGATGAAGCCAATTCCTTTTCCTTGTCAGTAAGATCGATCTTTATGCTTCGGATATCGCTGATCGCCTCAGATAGGCCTTCGATTTTGGCTATTGATTTTTGGTAGGTATCCCAGAGGATTTTCTCTCCCATACGACGGCGTTCTTGTGCGGCAAGGAGGCGTTTGACGGTTCCTTGAAGGGTTTTGATTTCATCAGGGTTAGTGTAGGCCCCGTCATTAGTGTTAGGGTTTTTATTAGGATTGGCGCTGGCGCTGGAGAGGGCCGATTGGGCGTCTCGAAGCTGAGATTCAAGAGATTGGATGGTCTCGCTCTGGATTGCTTGCTCTTTCTGATATTTTAAGATGCGAGTTTTAGCGAGGGCAAGGTTACTGTGCGCTTTGGTGAGCTCATCCTTGGTGGCATTTTGATTTGCCTCAAGAAATTCAAGACGATCAAGAGCCTCTTTGAGTTCGGTGCCAAGACGCATGTTTTCGGTGATCAGTCCTTGGATTCCTTTGGAGTCACTTTGTTTCAGTGTCTCGGCGAGAAGGTTTCGCTCTTTCAGTAGGCTGTCGCGCTCTTTGGTAAGCTCCTTGATAGTCTCTTGAGATTCGTTCAAGCTGAGCTGCATTTTTTCAATGCGACTATTGGCAGTGCCCAGCTCATTACGAGTTTGTTCGAGCATCTCGGTAACCGTTTTCAGTTCATCTCGAAGCCCTCTTACCAGCTCGTTGTTGACGGCACCTTGTTGCTGCATGTTCTGCTGAATTTTCTCAGCACGGTTTTTGGCAAGCTCGGCTTCTTGGCGGAAGTTGTCAGCGTTTTGTTGAGCTTCAATGAGTTTCTGCTGAGAAGACTTTAGTGCGCGTGCCGTAATTTTGATTTCCTGTTCGAGCGTTGTTTTTTCCTGAGAGATGCGATTCATGTCTTGCTGCAGTGGTGCACGAGCAAGGACATCCCGTATCATTGCAATTTCTCGGTCTTTCTTGGTGATCAGGTCATTGAGGCGTTTGCGCTCTGTCTCGTCTAGCTTGCTCTTGGCGTTTTGATCATTAGATGCTGCCGCCTCTTTCGTAGCAGTCTCTAGCTTTGTTTTTAGCTCCTTGTTTTCTTTCTCTAGTTTATCAAGGCGAGCTACCGTCGAAGGATCGATTGTGGCTCGTCCAGATGTGCTGTTATTGCGCGAGGAAGAACCTGGCTGGTAGCCTGAACCTGCGCCTGGGCCGCTTCCGTTTGGCGAGCCTGGCTGAGGCCCCTCGATCAGGTCTTGGGTTTTGATTTTGTTGCTGGCAAGTTCAGCGGTTGCGTTGGGCTCAACCCTTTTCATGCACTCCTCAGTACTAGCGATGCGGCTTCGCACGAGGTTAGGTTTCCAGTTTTTGTGAGACTTATTGAGGACGCTGTAATAGCTGTAAGCTTGTTGGTATTTTTGCCATGCGTCACTAAATTTGCTTTCCCCCTCGAGCTTTTCAGCGCGTTTGATTTCAAGCCATGCCTGAAAAAAAATGTCGGCTGGGTCCACAGCAGCTGGATTTTCTTGGGCATCTAGGTCACAAGTGAATGCTCCCAACAGCATGGGTATGATCAAAAAAAGCGCAATAATGCTTCTGGAAATACTTCTAAAGCCGGAGTGCCGTAGGAAACTCATGAGTCGCTAATATTAGTCAGATTTGTGCGTGCTTGCAATTGTAAAAGTATCTGTTGGGCATCGCTAGTGATGCATCAAAGGTATTAAAAAGTGCCGTTAAGTTTACGTCCAATCCAGAAGCTGGCCAAGAGGCAGATAAGGCAGGTGGCAGTGAGCCAGTGCGACCAGAGTGGTGTGCGGGACTCTAAGGGCCTGGGCATCGGCAGGGCATTGATTGCTTTGTTAATAGTTTTGATCGTATCGCCCTCCATGAGTTGCCCTTTCGAGACTCGGGTCATTTCTTCGATAACATCAGTGCGGGCGGGCATGCCCGTTTTCTCAATCTCACCTCCTTGGGCGATTAATGTGGTGTCTGTGCTATGAGCTCTATCTTCGCCAATGGTGGCACGGATTTTCCAAGCTCCCGGTTGTGTTATTTTAAAGCGCCCAGAATAACTGCCCCAAGTTTCATCCTCTTTGTTGAGGCTGATTCTTTTTCTTTCACCATCAGGTGAGTCGATGTTCACGTAGAGTTCGCCTTGGCTCAGCGGGGCCCCGTATTGATCAAAGGCATTTGCGTTAAGGCTTACTGAGTCACCCGGCTTAGGACGCTCAGGCGTAAAATAGAGGCGTATCCGCGAGCCTGCTGCCATATTGCGTTGATAAGACATCCATCGGGCGACTTGTCCCCAAAATCGATAATGGTAAAGATCCTCGACGCCTCGGCGCCATTTCCAAGCGGAATCATGCCCTAAAAAGAGAACCTTTCCACTACCGGCAATTTTGGTAACAAGCATAGGGATGCGCCCATACTGGTTGGATTTATCCGCATGGACCGCAAGCACATCAGTGCCGCCCTTGGCTTTGATGACGGGAGCATGCCAATTGAATCCAGGCAGGCTTTTCCATATGTCGGGATTATCCTCTTCTGTGTCTCCTAGCATGGTGAGAAGAGATCTGCGCCCTCCGGTGGTGAGATTGAGTTTGGATGCAATAGGGCCGCCGAAGCCTGATTTGTTCGTGATGTCTAGGACGACGGGTATCAGGTCAGCCAGCGGGCTTTGGGTAAGTGAAAAAATATTACCCATTGGTCCGGGTAAGAAAACAATGCCACTGGCCTGTTTTTCTACGAGCCCTCTGAGTAATGTAGCTTGTTCCAGGGTCAAACCCTCGGCTGGGTTCTCGCTTATGCCGACATCCCCGACAAACACGACGTCGTATTTTTGAAGGTCCTCCAGTTTCTCAGGAAATTTCTCAATATAGCCGGGTCCATCTCCCGCACCAAGTTCTGGATGGAGAAGTAGGCAATCGACCTGAACACCGGGGTCTCGATAAAGAGCATTGCGGATAAACCGATATTCCCAGCGTGGCCTAGTTTCGATGACGAGGGTTTTGATGGATTCCATGCGTCCAGAAATAGTGAACTCTCGGGAGTTGTTTTTTGATACCAGCTCTCCATCGGTAACTGGAATTGAAATTTCAAGGGTGGATGATCCTTCCGTGGACAGGCGCCATAAAATTGAATCGTAATAATCTTCCCCCGCAGGAATGGTGATGTTTTTGAGCCGCTCCTTTCCTGTTTTGATATCACGTAGGCGAACGATCGTGCGTACGTCACGGGCCAATGAAGAAGTGATGGTAAATGGGATCTGAACATTTTCACCGATAATGCCATAGGTAGGAGAGGTGACATTGGAGATGTCGAGATCTGGAAGTCGCCTGTCACTGCCAACGGGTATGCCAAATAAAGGGATTTTTCGGCTCCTCATTATCTGGGCTGCAGCGACGGGCTGTGTTCCTGTGTTCCAGTCACCATCGGTTAATAAGATGATGGCTCGCAAATGGGGGTGATCCTCAAGAGCTGTTTCGATGGCAGAGTATATATCTGTTCCAGCAAGCGAGGAGCTTACGGGGTCAGCATTCTCCGGAGGCGCAGAGAAGGGGAGTTCAAAAACGCGGTTGTCTTCGTCTTGTTTGAGAGCCGTGAAGTAGTCACTGGTGAGAATCTGCTCTATCCAGTTTTTCCGTGTTACGACCTCTTGGTTGCTATCCAAAGACGGGGGTAGGATGGCATCAGTGGTTTCGGTAGAACGTGATGCATCATAGAGGATGACGATTTCGGGCTTAGAGGTGGGTTGAACGGAAACACGCCATTCGGGCTCCCAGAGCATGAGCACGGTGATCAATGTGCAGAGAAAACGCAGCAACTCGAGAATCGATGTCCTCTTTGGTCTTGCTGAGCGCCGGATGGACGTGGCGCATAAAAAAGCCATCAGTAGCAAGGCGCCGATGCCGAACCAAAATGTAAAGTGGTTCGGTGAAAGCGACAGATTGTAGATTGAGAAATTCAACAGTTTTTAAAAGGCAGGTTATAAAGGCGTCTTACTTTTTTTCTTCTCTGATTTGGGCTGGAGGCAGAGCAGGGCTTCTATGATGAGGAAGGCAAGCATGGCGATCAACAAGGCTCTCCAGATCTCTTTGATCAAGGGTTTGGAGTTTCCTGATTCTTCAAAAAGACGGTAGTCGATCCCCTCAAGAAGTGCTTCCATGTTATTCTGATCGAGGACAAGCCACTCGTCTTCGGTGTTGGGGCGATTGGTGGCTACGAGACGATCGCCTAATTTCCATACTCCGGCTTCGTAGGCTGCATTACTTGAGTTGGACTCCTTATACGCGTCAACTCGGCTTCTGGTCTCTCCGTCTGCAGTTTTTGCTTTTGAGCTGCCAGCTATGGCGGCAAAGGCCGAGCTATAACGTGAATCACCTAAGTTGATCATGCGCTGCACAATAGGAAGTAATACATCAGCATCGGCCAGGTTTGACCATGTGTAGTCGGGCAGGGATGCAACGAAGATGGCAGTTCCATTTCCAATGACCCTACGTATGAGGAAGGGCTTTTCATCACTCCACGTGGCAATGGTGGTGTATTCACCTATGATGTCGCGACGTTTGATCGCTTTGAGTTTTGATGCTGGAATGCTCGTTCCCTCTACGCCGTTGCGCAGCGGGCCATCTGTGCGGTTCCAGTCGTCGATGATGAAATACTGGCCCTGCGGAGAGGTGAGTAAATCACCCCATTGGATACCCAAGAAGGAGTTTTTTGATTCCCCACGAGGTGGCAGCATGAGCGCAGCTCCGCCAGTTTCAATATACTGATTGAGTTGTTGGGCAATGGCTTCAGATGGTAGAGCGGCTTGCCAAATGATCAAGGTTGCTCCGGCCCAGTCTATTTGATCGGCTTGCTGCGGGGAGAGCAGCTTGCACTCGTTGTCATTGAGTCCTGGGGGGGCAGCGGCAAGTGAGAGCCATGTGTTTGATTCTCCACCCTCGGAAATCAAGTATGTCTTTGCGGGTGTGTCTTCTCCGTAAGCGAAAAATGATACGTTGTCGCGAGGGTTTGCATCGGAGGGGACAGCGATAAAGCCGAGCCCTTCACCCTCTTTGTTTCCCAGTGCTAAGTTCTTAGTGTATTTATAGCTTTGGCCGTCAAAGGTGACAGTTTCCGAGCTTCGATTTCCGTTGATGCTGTAAGTGACGGGTATGGCGCTTGAGTTGTTAGCGTCGCTCCTGATGATTTCAATTTCTAGTGATAGCTCATTGTTGATGCGGTTTGCAGAGAGGGCTCTAATGGCAGTGTTGTCGGTTACGGCTGATGCCATAGAGATGATACGCAGAGTGGTCTGTTGGGGTAAGTCGGCAAGCCCAACCCTAATAGCATCCCAACGGCCATCATCCGGGGCCCAGTCTGACTTCTGAAGGTCTGAGGCTAACCAGATCTCGGTGCGCCCTAATGAATTCTCAGTAATGTGATCGATGGCATTGGATATGAGTGCGGAAATAGAAGCTTTTGTATCTGTTGCGGCAGTAGCACTTAATTCACTGAGCGCGTCAGGTGAGGGGATGCTTTGTGGTTCTGCGCTGGCACTATCGATAAGGATGAGTTTTGGGTTATTTAGGCTTTCGAGTGATAGCTGAACACTTTTGATGGCACTGAGTCGTTTGCTTTCATCTGCATTTTCAGCCATTTGCTCCATGGACGAAGAGCGATCCAAGATAAGGATGACGGTGTCGATATTGGATCCGCCCCAGCTAAGAAACCCGCCAACGAGGGGGCGAGCTATGGCGAAGATGAGCGCGGCTATGGCCAGTGCGCGGCAAGTTAAAATGATGATGTATTTCAGCTTTTTTTTGCCCCTGGATTCGCGGGACGCTTTCAGCAGGAACTCCATAGCTGCCCACTGCACGGTACGATAACGCCGGCGATTGAGTAGGTGGATGATGATAGGTATGCTGACTCCCAATAGACCCCATAGTAGTGATTGTTGTAAAAAGGAAACAGACATAGCTGAGGTCGAAATTTATTAGCGCTCGAAGTTATTTTCTTCCTTTTTTGGGAAGCCTCGTGCTCAGGAAGTCATGGATGATCTTCTCATAATCTTGATCCGTAGTGATGAGGTGGTAGTCAGCGTGGACGTCATGACATGCGGATTTTACGTCTATCAAGAATTGCTCCATGGCGTGCCGATAATCGTTTGCGATAAGGGCTGGCTCGGCAACGAGTGAGGTCTGGTCCTCCATGTCAATGAAACGGTGAGGGCGCTCAAAATCAAATTGAAGCTCTTGTTTGTCGAGCATGTGGAAAATGGCGATGTCGTGCTTGCGGTAGCGTAGGTGCTGGAGTGCGTCTGCTAATGCTGCGGTGTCACAGAAGAGGTCAGACATGATGATGATTAGCGCGCGCTGATTTGTTTTTTCAGCAATCGTATGTAGTGCCTCAACGAGTCCGGTCTCGCCCGTTGGTTCCGTTTTGGCGAGGACGTCAAAAATGTTATTAAGCTGAGCCGCCCTGCGGGTCGGGGGGATTTCGAGGTGGATTTTTTCCTGGCAAACTGAAAGTCCAGCGGCATCACCTTGATTGATGATGAGGTATGAAAGCGTAGCTGCTAGTTTGCGGGCAAACTGAATGCGTGAGTCGTTGGCTGCGCTGAATGCCATTGATGCACTGGCATCGAGCACGAAGTATGCCCGCAGGTTGGTATCTGCCTCAAACTCCTTGATGTAATAGCGGTCCGATCTCGCGTAGGCTTTCCAGTCGAGCCTTCTGGTGTCGTCTCCTTGCACATACTTGCGGTATTCTGCAAACTCCACAGATGATCCACGGTGGGGGGAACGATGCCTGCCGGCAACGTTGCCTGTCATGGCGTGGCGAGCCTCGAGCGGCATAGCGCCCAAGCGAGCAAGCGCCTCTGGATCGAGAAAGTCGTATTTCATCTATTGGGTCTATCAAACAGGGAAGCTATTATGCCATAAGAGTAATCATAAGGATGAGGGTGCTCATACCTCTTTCATTTCATCGATCAACCTACTCACCACTTTAGATGAGGTCATGCCTTGTGATTCAGCGGCAAAATTGGTTAAGACTCGGTGATTGAGCACGGGACTGGCAACGGCTTCTATATCTTCAAGTCGGGCCATGTAGGATCCGTTCAAGGCGGCGCGCGCTTTGGCTCCTAAGATTAAATACTGAACAGCACGGGGTCCTGCGCCCCATCCTACGTATTCATTGATCCATTCTGGGGCGGCTTGAGAACCCGGACGTGTTTTGCGCACAAGCTCAACCGCATAATCATAAATGTGATCAGGAACAGGGATACGACGAACAAGGTCTTGGTATTGTTGGACACGTTCACCACTAAGGATATGATTCAGCTTAGGTTTTGATGTGCCCGTTGTTTCACGGGCGATACGTAGCTCCTCCTCATGACTCGGATATTCTACTTCAATGAGAAACATGAAACGGTCGAGTTGAGCTTCAGGAAGCGGGTAGGTGCCTTCTTGCTCGATTGGGTTTTGGGTGGCGAGGACGAAGAACGGCTTATCGAGTGGGTAAGTTTTTCCTAATACGGTGACCATGTTTTCCTGCATAGCCTCTAACATGGCAGATTGGGTTTTTGCTGGTGCTCGGTTGATTTCGTCCGCAAGCACGAGGTTGGCAAACACTGGTCCTTTGATGAACTGAAATTCACGGTGTCCTGCGCCCGTTTCTTGGATGATGTCAGTTCCGGTGATGTCAGCGGGCATCAGGTCAGGCGTGAACTGGATGCGGTTAAAGCTCAGATCCATTGTCTCGGCTACCGATGAGACGAGTAAGGTTTTGGCAAGGCCTGGCACACCCATCAGTAAAGCGTGGCCACGGGAGAAAAGACAAATGGCGAGGCGTTCAACCACTTCCTCCTGGCCAATGATGACCTTGCCTATTTCATTTTTAAATTCTTGATAAACGAGGCGGAGTTGGTCAACGGCGGCGACATCATCAGCGGGTAGGGCATCAGCGGAAATGCTAGGGGAGGAGTTGTCACCGGTGATCCCTGTTTCGCTATCGAATGCAGTAGTTGGTATATCCATAATGTTAATATTTTTTAAAGAGGTGTCTTGGAAGCAATGTGTATCAATACAAGGAGGCTCGTTTTTTT
>JAACFN010000238.1 GCA_009937455.1 Verrucomicrobiaceae bacterium
GACTGGTCCAAAGGAGGCCCCTCCCACCACTGCGCCATCGGCACAGGACACATCGCCAGCCGTATTGAAAAACTCGCAGAGCTGCTCGGTATTGAGTGCAAGCAGGTGTGCTAATCTAGGCAAAGGTGCAAGCGGGCTATCTGAGCGGACGACGAGCGTTAGCGAGAAGTGCAAGCGGGCTATCTGAGCGGACTATACCCCTACTCCTTACACGCCAACGCCTGCTCAGAATAATTCTTGCCGTCTTTGATTCGTGTCACTTCCGGGTAGCTGCGTAGGAAGTTGTTTTCATCGATCAGGTTGATCAGGTAATGCGTCGTGCCCTCGGGCAGCTTGGCAGTGACCACGCCCTCTGATGTGAGCTCGGCGGGAATGCGGAACCACTCCTCACTCTTATCGCCACCGTTCATGGTATAGAGTAGATTGGCATGCAGTACTTTAGCTCCGTTTTTCTGATACTTAAAAATAGCAGTGTTCCCCTTGCGCTTGTGGGAAAGCACCTTGCAGACCTTGTCCTGATTCGGCAGACCCTTGGGATGGTTCGGGTTGTAATACGGGTAGCTGGCCTTCATCTCGGTGAGGGCAGCAGTAAGTTTGTCATCCATCTCCTTGACCTTGTCCGGCATATCAGCGGCGAGGTTTTTGGCTTCCTCAATGTCAACGCGCTTACCGTTGTCATCATAAAGCTCGTAGAGTTCAAAAGGCTCGGTTCTGGCGTCGTTGACATGGTTGTAATTACGCACCAGCTTGAAGCCGCCCACACGGATCGTGCTTTCTAGGGCCACACTGTTAGGGAAGTGCCAGACCATGGTATCGCGTGCTTTGCCATCCGTATCTTTCACCAGACTTGAGTCAGCAGGGTCAGTGAGTAACAGCTTGCTGACATCGAGGCCATCCAGTGACTTATCCTCAGGCTTCTCCGTACCGGTTAGGGTGAGAATCGTCGGGTAGAAGTCCAGGCCGTTGACCAACACATCAGACTGCACACCTGCCTCAATACCTGGGCCGGTGATAATGAGAGGCACCCGCGTGCCTCCCTCCATCAGGGAAATCTTACCACGGTCCAGCGGGTAGTTGTCCGTGATGATCTCGCCCGGAGTTTTCTCCATGCCACCGTTGTCCGAAGTGAAGATAATGTAGGTATTCTCCACCAGCTTGTGGCCAGGCCAGCGTGGGTCCTCGGTGTTTTCCAAATAATCAAACAAGTGCCCCATGTAGGTATCGAGCTCCTCGACCATCGCGCAGTAAAACGGATTAGTCTGTCCCTTGCCCTTCCATGCATCTGGGTTCTCTGGATCTACTTTGACGCCCAGTTTCTTGCAGTACTTGTCCAGCAGCGCCTTGCTGCGGGTGTGGATCGGCGTATGCACCAGCCAGGTCGCGTAGTAGAGGAAAAACGGCTTGGCTTTCTGCTCCTCGATAAACTGCAGTGCATCCAGGCTATTCTGGTGAGTGGTGATGCCATCCTTATCCAAGCGATACGGGTCGTCCTCTTTATCGCTGGCAAACCCCGTGATCCTGTTGGGCGTCATCTTGCGAGTCGTTCCGAGATTGGAGCGTGTCCAGTCAAAGCCCTGGTCCTTGGGCTGAGGAAAGGAGTGATGGTCAAGTGCCATGTGCCATTTACCACAGTGGCCAGTAACGTAGCCGTTCTTTTGCAGTAGCTTGGGCAGGGTCACGGTGGTCTCAGGCATGCGCCCCGTGTACCATGGCGGCATCATCGGGTGGCTGGGGTGGTAAACCAAAGGTGGATGGCCGCCGACCACGTGCGTCTTCTGTGCGCGTGCGGGGTGGTCCCCGCTCATGATGGCACAGCGTGTGGGAGCACAGGTGGGTGCTGGCGAGTAACCGTGCCAGAACTGTACGCCCTTGCTGGCAAGCGCGTCAATATGAGGTGTCTCCATCGGAGTCGGCTCATCGATGTCGTAACAACCGACATCCTGCCAACCGAGGTCATCGGTGAGGATTAATATTACGTTGGGCTTGGCCGGCCGTTGGGCGGCATCAAGAAAAGGGGTAAATGACAGAACCAGACTGCAAACAACAAATAGAGAAAGCAACTTCATGGCAAAACCCTAGCACTGCCGGACAAATAATAAATTGTTTTTTTGGCAAGTGGGGAGCCACTTCGTGGCAGTTCGAGTTCGAGTGAGGAAGCCACTTCGTGGCGTGCGGGATCTTGGGCAGATATGGCTTCGCCAAAGTAGGACATGTTTTTAACTTGTCGACAACCTGAGCCTCCTGACATGCCGACATGTTGAAAACATGTCCTACCTTCCAAACCAGTCGCAACGCGCCCAACAGCCGCATGGCGGCACTTCAACTTCAACTGCCAACTTCAACTGCCACTCAGTGGCAATCGCTCATCCGCCATCAGCTGCGCTTCCTGCGCAGCTAGCCGCAAGGCGGCCATCAACTAGCATCTCGAACTCTCAACTCGAACTGGCCGCAGGGATTAGCTCCGCTTTCTGCGCAGCAGGAGCGAGCTAAGCCCAAGGCCAAGCAGGGCTGTAGAGCTCGGCTCGGGGACAAATACGGCACTGAGAACGAGGTCACTGCCGATTGCGTCAATGCTCCATTCCAGCTTGCCGTTGGCAAAGCCACTGGTGTCGAAGACGAAGTCACCGGCATCAAAACCAGTGAT
>JAACFN010000061.1 GCA_009937455.1 Verrucomicrobiaceae bacterium
GCGGAAATCGCCAAAATGAAATCCGACCCCGAACTCACCAAGCGCTTAATGAAAGCCCTACTCGACGATCGCAACATTGACATGGCCAACAAAGCCGATGAATTCATGCAGGCAGATCCTAAAAAATCTCACTTCTTTGCCGTCGGAGCCGCACACTACACGGGAAAAACTGCCGTGCAGGACCTGCTCGAAGAAAAAGGCTACACCATTACTCCACTCTTTGAGTAATCTCCGTTTCATTTTCACTATTCATTACTCAATACTTATTATGTTCTTCCCTACTCGCCCTGCCCTGCTCCTCGTAGCAATTCTACCCATCGTCTCCTTCCTACAGTGCAGTCAATCTGAGCAAGCTCAGAAAAACGCGGCTCAAAAAACACAATCCAGCCCTCCCCTATCATCTACTCCTGCTGCCACTCCCAGTGATGTCGTGCAACAAGAGCACCGCCAGCATCCAAAAACCACCCCCAAAAAACCCGCTAAAATCGCCGAGTTTCTCTACGATACTGATACTCCAACTGACTACCAGTGGACCACCAACCACATGCATATCGGGGTACGCTGGCAGCCATATGGTGGCAGGCCAGAAAACAACGCCTACGATGCGGCAAGACCAATTATCTCTAAGTACAGTAGCTACGCGCAATTCTGGGTCGCCTGGAGTGCATCAGAACCCAACGAACAAAGCACCGACTATGCTAAGCATATGTCAGACTACCTTCAAACCATCGAGCAAGCTGTCGATTCCTGTATTGCTCAAGGGCTTAAGTGTGAGTTTGTATTCTGGCATTGCCCAGCTTGGGCTGCTGTAGGAGGTAAGGCAGGTGGCGTACAGGCTAAGCCTGGCCTCTACCCAGCTTTTGTCGAACGTATCGCCCGGCACTTCAAAGGCAGAGTCCATGCCTACCAACTCGCCCATGAAGCAAATCTAAAAATGCACCTCAACGATGGCGACATGGACTACATGATCTCCGAAGTATTTACCAAAGGCGCACGTGCAATCCGCAAGGTCTATGGCAAAACACCCACCGCGCCTGTCATCATTTCCACCTCAGGCTGCTCACCCTGCTTCGGTTGCGACACGGTCGACGGGCTCAACGCCACCGGTGGGCTCGCCATTAATAACTTCTATGATCAGCTCATCGCTTCGTCTGAAATGATGAAAGAGATCGACGCACTTAACCTCAACGTCTCTGACCAGAATGATGGCTATGGCACCGTCGATGGTGCCTACGTGGCATCCGTCTGGGGCAACTACGACCTCGCCCGCAAAAAACTCGATGACTACGGGCACCGAGGAAAAGCCGTCATGGCCGCAGAATCATGGATCACCTGGGACGACACCCACAACTCGGCCGACGTCAACGGAGACGGATCACGCAACGAGCTCGATGCCTACCTGAGGGCAATCACCATCATGGGCCAATGCCTACAGCGCGGGCTCAACACCATGAACTTCCCATGGTCAGACAACTCCAGCAGCTGGTCGATGGGCCTGACGAAACGACACGACTACAACGGAAGAATCAAGAAACTCATGCCCGAGATCGTCATCCCTTCAAAGCACGGTGGTGCTGATATCGTCACTTCCAAAGTAGTCGTTCGAGGAGCAGATAACGACTTTGAAATTGAGCTCATGGATGAGAAACTCCAGTTCCCGTTTACTATTGAGGACTACATCGACCCCTCAGACCCAAACCACCTGCACTACTACATCTGGAGGTGGTATGCACAGATATCTGGTGGTAATGACGAGGTCATCCGTCACGCCGTAGCTGGCGAAGCAGGTAATGACATCGGCGTATTCGGCCCGGACTTCACTGGCCCTGAACGCTATCGGATCTCATCCTATAACCGCACTCGCAATAGCTTCATGGTGCTCATCTACGCCAGTGGTGCCACGGCAAAACACTGGGTCAAAGTCGCCATCCCTGCCACCATTCAGAACGGCTGGCACTACAACAACAAGTTTTCTCAACAAGACTATCGTGGCGAGGGCTTCAAGGACGGTGATAGCTACCAAGCTCGCATCATCACCAAAAACATCAGCCCTCAAGATGGCAGTGACCTCAACGCCCGTTATGAAGAAAGTAAAATCTTCACGGTGAAAGACGGGATGCTCAATATCCCCGTCATGCAAATGAACAAATTCACCGCCATCGAGTTCGTTCGGGTGGAAGCCCCAGCAGAGCAGGCAGAGAAAGCCGAATAATGAGGCCTCGCCCCTAATTAAGATATTGCAAAATACGGCGATGTTTAATATAATTAAGCAGTTAAGTAATGCGTATTATATCTGCCATCTCCATTCTACTGCTCGCGACAGGCATCTCTTCGGCGCAAAACAAGACCAAGACCTCCGGTTTTATTGATCTGAATTACTATCCCGTCCTCACGGATGTCGATCAGGATACTTTCCTCACTTTCAATGCCTTGGTGAACCTACCTGCGCGCCTGCAGTATTTCAGCTTCACCAACATTGCTGGCAATGACTCGCGCAATCCATTTTCCAGCAACAACCAATATTACTCTGAACAAAATCTACGCTGGCAAATCGAAGATGACTCCCCTTTGGACTTAACTGTGCAATGGAATCTAAGATCTGGCTCTGAGAATGACCGGCTACGTCTTGGTTTTCGCTGGCGACTCGATGATACATCCCGACTGCAGGATTTTTTTGACTCCCTGCACTTAGCCTACTCCATTAATTTTCACGCCATTCAATTCGACCACGAGTCCCCCTCGGTCTGGCAAATGGAACATGTCTTTCGCATGACCTTTCCCTACTTAAGCGATCGACTTTACCTATCTGGCTTTATCGACCATACCTTCAACGGAGAAAAACCGGAGGGTGCCCCCAGCGCTCCTATTGTGCTTGAAGCTCAGCTCGGCTGTCGCCTATACCAACAACTTTATGCCGTAGCAGAATACCGCATCAATGAATACCGCCGCGGTGACATCACTAACCTTGCGCTAGGACTTCAATACCGTATTCCTTGGTGAAAAATTTGAAGATGCCGTTATGAATACAGTTCTGTAATGACAAGTCGCAAACCATCCATTGTCCTTATCTTGGGATTTGTCGCTACCAGCTTCGTCTGGTCTGTGTTGAACTACACAGAACACAAAAATGCAAAAGCTGAATTTAATTTTGAAGCTGAAAGAATCCATCAGCTGATAACTAAGAGGATATCTTCTTATGAGGGCTTGCTGATGGGGGTGAAGTCCTTCTTTATGGCTTCGAAAGAAGTAAGCCTAGAGGAATGGCAAATCTATTTCGATAAGTTGCGATTTGAAAATCACTTCCCTGGGCTTCAAGGCATCGGATATGTGCAGCATCTCAGCTCAGAAAAGGACGTAGATGAACTCAAAACCCTGCTCCAGACCTATGGTATGGCAGATTATAGAATCAAGCCAGAGGGTGTTCGTAATGAGTATTTTCCCGTCGTTTTCTTGACCCCCTTGGACCACAGAAATGAAAAAGCGATCGGCTTTGACATTTACTCTGAGAGCATCAGAAGAAATTCCATCGAGAGTGCAAGAAACCGTGAATCAACCTCAATCACGAGAAAAATAACCCTCGTGCAAGAAGGTGACAAAAATATTCAAAGTGGCTTGTTGATGAATGTCCCCTTTTTCACCAACGAGAGAATCGACAAGCAAAACCTACCCAGAGAATTGGACGGAATTATTAACGCCGTCATCAGAATGGATGATTTTGTTACGGAGTTATTAGAGCCTGAAATTTTGATGAACATGCACCTGAAAATATATGATCAGGAAGCGTCTGAAGAAAACATACTTTTTGATTCACACAAGAACGGCCAACACAAAGCTTTCCCTATCCGGTTCGACCACTCGACCACTCTAGACATTTACGATCAAGACTGGATTGTAACCCTTGAGGGACAACCTGCGGCAAACTACCTACCCCTCTTTTATGGGGGCAAAAGTAAAACCATCAACATCATCGTCCTGCTAGTAGGTTGTGTTTTATCTGTCCTAGCATTCTACCTAACCAGAGCCTTCGTCACAACTACCAGACTCAGAAAAGAGAGGGCGGCAGACGCCATTGCGATAAAAGGTGATCTGGACATCATTAGACGGCAGGAGGAATCGCTGCTTAAATTCACCGATAATAGTGAACACGTCGTCGTTTGCATTGTCGATATTCAGGATTCCACGCTCATCACTTCAAAGTTATCT
This sequence comes from Verrucomicrobiaceae bacterium, assembly GCA_009937455.1. GTDB lineage: Bacteria > Verrucomicrobiota > Verrucomicrobiia > Verrucomicrobiales > Akkermansiaceae > Oceaniferula. The sequence continues at coordinate 4,204 of JAACFN010000061.1, forward strand.
GAGCCTGCAGCAGCCCAATTATATAGCACATTTGACCAGGTAATGAGCGATGTCATTATTCGCCATGGCGGCACGATTGTTAAGAGCATGGGTGACGCTATACTCTATTATTTCAAGGCCTCATATCCGCCATCAAAAAACGATTACATGTCTGCCATCGATTGCTGTTTGGATATGATCGATTCAAACGAAGCGTTGAATAGCCGCCTATCCAAAAAATCATTCCCCAAGATTAATTATCGAATAAGCGCCGTCTACGGTTCCGTGATGTTTGCTTCCAAAAATGACGTCCATGACATCTTTGGATCAACGGTAAACCAAAGCTCGAAAATCAATCGTTTCGCAAAAACAAACGGACTCGTTATCTCCGAGGAAATCCATGATTTGATCAAGAACCAAAAAACATACAAAACCGAAAAAACAAAAGATGCGGTTCGGGTTGAATATGGACATGGCGTATATCATGTCTCCAAAGCTTGATGAAAAAACTCCCCCTCTATTACTACAGAATAACTATCCCCCTCTGTTGTTTGCTTTTTGTGATTGAGAGCTCAGCTGAGCAAAAGAACGTGGAAGCACCTAACCCATCAGGCCATTCGCATCAGCAACCCGCAGGCCAAGCAAGCATCCGAGTGCTCATTGTTGATGGCTTTAATAATCATCACTGGCAGCAGACGACACGCTTAACAAAAGCCATCCTTGAATCAAGCGGCTTGTTTACCGTTCATGTTTCTACTGCGCCATCAACTACCGCCTCCTCAGACTGGCCGTCTTGGCAGCCTGCCTTTACCGAGTATGATGTAATCATTCAAAGCTGTAACAGCTACGGCAACCGCCCTACTTGGCCTCCAGCAATAGAACGTAAACTTGAAAGCTATGTCGCTAATGGAGGTGGGCTCTACATTCTCCATTCCGGAAACAATGCCTTCCCAGAGTGGCCAGACTACAATTTGATGATTGGTCTCGGCTGGCGTGATAAGAACTTCGGCCATGCCATCACGATTAATGAAGACGGCACAGTGCAGCGCATTCCCCCTGGCCAAGGAGGCAATACTGGTCATGGCAAACGGATCAATGCGCTCATGACCCGTGTAAGCGACCACCCGATTCACCGGGGGTTACCCAAGCAATGGTTAGCTGCCGATCTAGAGATCTATCGTTACGCCAGAGGCCCCGCCAAAAACCTGACCGTGCTTTCCTACGCACAAGAGCCTGAGACCGGGCTCAACTTCCCGATTGAGTGGACGGTCAACTACGGCAAAGGCAGAGTCTATAATTCAACCTTCGGCCATGTCTGGAAAGGCGACACCAATCCCCCTGGCATGCGCTGCCTAGCCTTCCAAACACTCTTGATAAGATCTCTGCAATGGCTCAGCGGCAACGAAGTCAGCTGGCCCATCCCAGACAAGTTCCCAACGAAAGAAGCGACCAGCTTAAAATAAAGACCTCAATCTGCTGATTGAGCCACGCTCTAGATCTAAGCGCTTAGGCCTTGGTGAGGGTAAACGCAAAAGCGACAGGCTCCCATACGCGACAGCCTCCCATACGCTGCAGGCGCTCTTACTGACTTCGAGTAGCCAGGTAAATACAATGCCTTGCCCGCTTTGACTTCTCATGCGCTTTGGCCGCGTGCTCTGCAACATCGAAACCCGCCTTGATCAGGCATTTCCTAAATTTCGGCGCAGGCTCTGAGAGCCAGTAGGCAACACAGCCATTAGGTGTTAATATCTCGCGAATCTTTGCCAGAAAACCAGGCGAATAAAGCCGCGCATTACCCGCCGTGATCAAGTCGTCTGGCGTATTGTCGATATCCAGTAATAACGCGTCATAGCTCCCCCTGCTTTTCGCATTGATGATATCAAAAAGGTCTCCTTGGCTAATCTTAGTCCGCGGATCTTCTAATAAAGGACCATTATGCTCGACGAGAAATGTTCGGTTCCACTCGATGAGGGGCGGCATCAATTCGGCTACCTCCACCGTCGCAGGACTACCCACTAATTGCAGCGCGCGTTTGAGCGTAAAGCCCAAGCCCAAACCGCCAATCAGCACCTTAGGATGCTTGGGCCTAGTCGCCTTGCCCTCAAGCAACTCAGCCAGGCCAACCTCCGAAAGCATCTCCTCAGAGAAAGTCAGTGCGGTGCTCATCAAGTCAAAGCCATTGTACTTGAGGTAAAATTTATCATCATGTTTGTGCAGAGAAAAAACTGTGCCATCAGACATTTTTGACTCACCGAGCTTCACATAAGGCTTCATGCAGGCACCCTTCGCTAAAATATCATCATGAACAAGCACAGATGAAAGCCGCCCTAAAATTGACTTCTTTTGACAATCACATGAAAACCAAAAAAATCATCGTATGGCTGCGCCAATGCTCTAAAATCAAAGCTGTCCAAAAATAACAAGTCACCATGTCCATGAAGTTTTCATCCGTTCCGTTCTTGGCACTTTTCATGCTCGCTGCCTGCACCCCTGGTTCTACAGGTGAAGAAACCGTGCAGACTTCCAACAAGGGCTTCGAAGAGAGTATATCACTGCAGGGAGTGAGCTTTCTCATTCAATGCCCTAACCAGGGCTCCATCAACACACTCACCATCACCCCGTCTGGCCTAGAGGGGAAAAACGAGCCCATCGTCCTTGAGATCGAGGGCTCCGTAACCAATGCTGAGGTCGAGGACCTCGATGCCAACGGCTTCCCTGAAATTTATGTCTATGTCCGAGGCGCCGGAAGTGGATCGTATGGCTCACTCATCGCCTACGCCTGTAATCAAAAAAAATCTCTTACCCCCATCTTTCTCCCCGACTTGATGGAGGACAAGGTAAACGCCAAAGGCTACATGGGGCACGATCAATTCGCCGTCGGTGAAGGCTCCTTGCTACGTCGTTTTCCACTCTATCACCAGGCTGACTCCAATAACAAACCCAGTGGTAAGACTCGTCAGCTCCAATACAAACTCAAAGCCGGTGAAGCGGGATGGATCTTGCGACTAGACAGGACCATCGATTACTAAAGCCTTTATTACACCCCGCTCAGTTAAAATCACATGAAAGCATCGAGACCTTTTCTTTTCACCATGGCGGCAGCTGCCGCCCTGCAGCTGAGCTCCTGCAGCAGCCACATCAATCCCTTCTTAGGGCCAGCAGAACCAGCCTTACCCCCAGCAAGTGCCCCCACCTGGGACGCCCTCACTAGCCTTCGCTCAGATGACTGGTTCGTGCTTCTCGATCATGGGCCCAGTGCCGTCGATTGGCGTCTTCGTGCCCTCGATAGCGCCACAGCCAGTATCGACTTACAGTCCTTCCTCCTCGGCGATGATCCCGTGAGCGAGGAGCTGCTGCGGCGCCTCCTCCTGGCTGCTGATCGCGGTGTGCGGGTGCGCATGTTAATGGACGATTCCTTTCTCCAGAAAAAGGATCCCATCGTGCACGCCATCGACTCACACCCTAACGTCGAATTCAAGGTTTATAACCCCTACGCACGACGCAGCGGCGGCAGCGCCATGCGCATACTGCTCAACCTCGGCGACTTCTCACGCGTTGATCACCGCATGCACAATAAAATCCTCGTCGTCGATAACCGTGCGGCCATCGTTGGCGGGCGTAATCTCGCTGACGAATACTACGGCCACGACTCCAAGATGAATTTCCGAGACCTTGAGGTCCTAACCGGAGGCGAGCATGTCCGCATTCTCAGTAAAGCCTTTGACCGCTATTGGAACGACCACTGGTCCATCCCCGCCGAGAATCTACCCGGCACGGGCAAATCAAAGCTGAGTCTCAGCTCCTACCGACAATCGCTAAAACTCTTCCCTGGAGTCTTAAAACAAGAAGCGGACTCAACTCGCCATGCTGCCTGGATGAAAGCGGGAAGATCCGCAGTAGCAGGCTACCCCACCCTCCTCGTCGATCGTCCACCTCACAAGAATCCAGCCAAGGCCAGTGAAGCTCCGATTCAGGTCGCTCACGACCTCCGTAAACTCGTCGACAGCGCCGATTCGGAAATTGTCCTTATTTCGGCCTATCTCATTCCTACACCTCAACTAGAGGCCGCGATAGAACGCGCTGAGAGTCGCGGAGTGCAAGTCCGCATTCTTACCAACTCCTTGCGCTCAAATAACCACACGGCAGCCCACGCATCCTACCGCCGCCACCTCAAGCAACTCATCGACCACGGGGCCGACCTTCACGAACTTCGCTCAGACGGCAAGGACCGCAGCCGTCATATGCAAGGACACGCGGGCGATCGCAGCCTAGCACTAC